>NZ_LZMN01000055.1:0-7806 GCF_001665955.1 Corynebacterium sp. EPI-003-04-2554_SCH2473622
ATCCTGGTCGCGCCCTTGATCTTTACCGTTGGAACGCTGAATTATCCTCATCATTCTGGCCACTTATTTCGGTGACTGAAGTCAGTCTTCGAAACGCTCTCGCCGAACACCAGGCCCAGCCTGAAGCATCGCGGCGGGGGTGTTTTCGCGTTGAGATGTAGCTCCTTGAGTTTAGGGTTAAACCCCAGCTGACCCGGGGTTCTTTGCGTTGCCCCGCACGGTCACGAGCTTTGTCGCGCTGAGTGGCGACATCCATCAGCAGCTTCAGGAAGTCGCTGCTCGTCATATCCACAGAGATGCGATCTGCAGGATCCGGGTGCTGTTGACGCAATAAATCAATTTCTGACTTGGGAAAATCCATACGCCCAACATCATATATGGAACAAAATTACTGCAATGAAAAATTGAAGTTTTTAGCTACCGGCAGTGCTACTATGGCGAAAACTTTCTGTGAATTCCCCAGACAAAACAGCTTAAGCTGTGCATACTATTCCTATGTCGCTTCCTACTGAGTTCACTGTCCTCGACTTCGAAACCGCCAACGAGATGCGTGCGTCGGCATGCCAGATCGGCCTCGTACGAATGAACGACCACGGCGAAACACTTGAACGCTACAGCTCACTCATCAAACCAGACCCTGGATACGAGCACTTCCAGCCCATCAACATCTCGGTACACGGCATTAGAGAAACCGACGTCGCAGATGCCCCAACCATGCGGGAGCTAGCCAGCGACATCCAGGAATTCGTCGGCACGAACCCCATCGTTGCACACAACATGGCTTTTGATTATTCCGTCTGGCGAGCACACACAGAGCTGGGGAATCTGCCCGATTTTATAAATCCTCGGCTTTGCACGCTGCGCATGGCCCGATACCTTCTGCACCGCCCTGCCGGAACCAACGGGCTGGAAAGCCTGATCCACGACTACTGCCCTGGCCTGGCATTCGCACACCACGACGCCTCCGAGGATGCGCGGGTTACCGGCGAACTATTCCTCGCGATGCTGCGACACCTGGAGATGCCGCTGGGGCAACTCGTAAAGACCTTCGCACTAACGCAAGCACCGCGGCAACGTGGGAGCGCGGGGTCTGGTAGCGGTAACGGTAACGGTACCCGGCCGGCGCGACCAGAAGCAGACCTCACTCAGTGGACTAATGAGACCGCGCTAGAAGGCGAAGTCGTGTGTTTTACCGGCACACTTGGCCGGATGAAGCGCGCGGATGTGCAGCAGCTCGTCGAAAAGCTAGGCGGCAAGGTTGATAAATCAGTGACGAAGAAAACCACCCAGCTGGTAGTCGGGGTACCCTCGCCAACCACGTGGCGGCCAGGCATGGATGGCTCCAGCAAAATGGTGAAAGCCCGAGCGCTCGTGGAAAAAGGCGCGACATTGACCGTGATGACAGAAAATGAATTCTTCGCCGCAATTGAAGAATAGGCGTGCGTACGAGTGGTATGGATCGCGAGCTATTAAGTTTCTACTCTAACAATGTTAGAGTAACTTTAGAGTAGATTTAATAGTAGCCTGTTTTTGCTGGTCACGGGGATTTTCTACTCTAACATCTAGTGTTAGAGTACTTTAGAGTAGCTTTACAGTAGGCCGCGCTTCGCCGACAGCACCAGGTCAAACTTCTCCATCGGTTATTCGAGTGACCACGTAGCACGGGGATCATTCGGGCTCTGTTTATGCCACACAACCAAGCCACGCGAATGCAACTCTTTCAAATGGCGCAGCACAGTAGGACGCGCAAGGCTTACTAACTCGGTGATTTCCCCAATCCCTAATTGTTTTTGGGACTGCCGGAGCACTTTGAGAATTTCCAATGCTGCCCGGCCCAAATCTCGGGTTAAATCCGCTGGAATAGCATTGCTTGCATGCAAAGTCAGTTTTACCGACTCATTGACCTGCTCATACACTGGATCCACTAGCCCCGATGTGCGCATCTCCTGGAATATACGACGAATGCCTTCACCTAATTCCTGAGTAATCCCGAGATCCGCGCACACCCTCGCGATGCGAGGGTTACGCGCATTCCGGCTAATCTGCTCCGGGTTATCAATCCGGTTCAGACCCAAAAACCTGCCAGGATTAGTAATCTCTATACGGTTAGGAAAGATTTCTACCCGAATATGATCACCTCCCATGCTGTACGAACGGTGAACCAACGCATTTACTAAACCTTCAAGCCATGCATCCTTCGGAACAATTGCATGAGGCACAAACCGCCCGGCATCCCCCAATGCTTGCCGCTTAGGCATGAGCTGTTCAATTGCTTCTGCCGCTGCCGAAAGCTGCTCAGGGATCGAGCCTTCAGCGCGTATATCTCCCCCGTGAACAAGATTTTGCCGACGCCCGGCACCACGATCATTATCGTCATAGCGCAGAATTCTTACATGCGCATTGGGATAAAAAATCTGCGGACGGTGCGCAAACAATAACGCTGCCGCGACTGTAACCTCCCCTTTTCGGGTCAATAAATCCCGTGCTTGCAACGCTAATTGCGGGCTTGATGATGTAAGCAACGCCCGGAATTCTTCCACCTGTTGCGGATCCAAAACCTCCTCGAAGCTTCCTCCACCAGGCACTGGCGTCGACTCAAACCGTGATGCTCCCCGATCCCATTCAAGTTCTTGCCACTGCGCAAATGACAACTTCAGGGTGGAATCACCCATGCGCTGGTAGCAATCCCCACGGTTATCTTGGTGCACGTATTCGGACATGCTCGCCTCATAATTTTAGAGTAGATTTAACAGTAGACCGTTTCGGCTGGTCATGGGGATTTTCTACTCTAACATCTAGTGTTAGAGTACTTTAGAGTAGCTTTACAGTAAGCCACACCATTGAGCTCTGATCGCGCTGTCAGCTTAATCAATTGCAAAAGTGCGCTATCATAAATAACAACATGACCGGTTCCGCTCTCCACTTGTAGTGGAAGCCCAGGGCCGGTCCCTTTCATTATTTTCATTGTGGCCCATTTTCACCGTGCCCGCGGAATTCAAAGCACCACACACTACCGCAGCTCCCGTAAGCCACCATCCAGTCGGCGGGTAATGCCCTGTTCATCGAGATACTCCAGCAGCGGAATCGCCACCCGACGCGTGGTCGACAAAGCTTTCCGAGCTGCCGACAGTGTAAACGGTTGCTCCAGCTGCGCGATACGCTTTTTCGCCTCCTGTACAGCAGACGGCAGCAGCACAATCCCCTGCGACAACCGCAATAAACGCCCCGCATTTTCCGCCGCCGCCAACTGCTTGGCACCCAACCGGAGTTCCTGCAGCTCATCCGCCTCCGGTGCGGCGAAGGGGTCGTCGGCAAGCCAGGTTTCCAGCTTGACGACGGATGCTTCCGCCTCACCCAGATCCACCTTGTGCCCCGGCAGACGCAGCAGCCCGTCGGCCTGTTCCACCTTGGCGGCGGCCACCGCGATGCCCAGCAGCGCATCCTCGCGCAAGTCCAGCGCATCCATCGCAGCCTTACGCGGCATGCCTGCGGCCAGCGGATTATCCTGCGCATGCTTGCCCAGCGCAACCAGCAGCTGGTTTTTCCAGCGCGTGATCTGCCGGGCGGCGATCCACCACTGCCGGAAAGCAATAATGCCCTGCGGTGGGGTTTTCGGATCGCTCACGCTGAACCCGGCGCGCTGCAACTTGCCGACGGGCACGTAACCGACGCGCTGGATATACCCGGTGGGATCGGTGAACGGACTCGAGCTTGCCGCAGCAGTAGTGGTGGTGGCATCGCTGGGGCTGGCGTCGGCAGTACTGGTGGCATCGCTCGGGTTGCCGTCGGCAAGCAGTTCCAATTCTTCTGCACGCCGACGCGCCGCACCACGGCGGTTCAGCTCCGGCGGGTACACATCAATAATCTGCACCCCGGCACTCACATGCCGCCCACCCGGGCTGCGCACCACGAAGCGATCCAACAACTGCAGCGGCAACGGGTGCGCCAAACTCAGCCGCGCATAATCCCCAGACAACGGCCGCACGTGGGCCTCCAGCCCAGCAGTGCCAATGTGAACGACGATATTCTGTGGCAACTCATGAAAATCCTGGCCGAAGGTGCGGCGCACATCGATCTGTTCCACCAACTCCCACGCACCCGAGCTGAGCAAGCTGTGGCCGCGGTGGATGGCATCCGCACTGATCCCGCGCAGATTCACCGCCACCCGCGAAGTCGGCTCCAACACCTGGTGGGCCGTATTTTCGCTGTGCAAACCGCGCACTTCCACCGCACGCCCGCCGTCCGGGCTGGCCAGCTGCAAGGTATCCCCTACCCGCAGAGTGCCCGCTGCCAACGTACCCGTGACCACGGTGCCAGCGCCTTTCACGGAAAACGCGCGGTCGATCCACACACGCACCCGCGCCTGCGGGTCCGGGGCAGGCACCTGGGCCAGCACCTCATCCAACACCTGCCGCATCTGCGCGATGCCCTCACCGGTATGGGCGGAAACCTCAACCAGGGGTGCGTCGGCAAGCGCGGTGCCAGCTAGTTCATGGCGCACCTGGGCTGTGACCTCGGCGCGACGGGCGGCATCGGCGCGATCAGCACGAGTCAGGGCGATCAGCCCATGCCGGATGTCCAGCGCACGCAGGGCATCGCGGTGATCCGTAGACTGCTCCTGCCAACCTTCATCGGCAGCAACCACGAAAATGACCACCGGTGCCGGGCCCACACCGGCGAGCATATTGCCCAGGAACTTCTCGTGCCCCGGCACGTCGACAAACGCCAGGTCCGTGCCTGACGGCAAGATAGTCCACACAAAGCCCAGATCAATGGTCAGCCCGCGGCGTTTTTCTTCCGCCCAGCGGTCCGGGTCCATATCCGTCAGGGCACGCACCAAAGCGGATTTGCCGTGATCAACGTGCCCGGCGGTGGCAACGACGTGCATTTAGTTCGCCTCCTGGCTGGGCTGTTGGGCTTGGACGCCCCGAATGGTCTGGACCAACAGCTCATCCTGTTCTTCCGGCACGCAGCGCACATCCACCACACACTGGCCATCATGCACCCGCGCGAGCACCGGCGTGCTGGCCTGCCGCAACGGCGCAGCCAGCGACTCCGGCAGAGCCACCGCCACACCAGGCAACGGATACTCCGGCGCTCCCCCACCGCCGACACGCCCATCATGGTCCAGCACACGGCCACCAGTGGCGTCGGCAAGCGCCTGCGTGCGCTCGCGATAACGCTGCGGATCAATATGCAACGCATCCTGCACGGCATTCGAAGGCGTCGTTACCGCTGCTTGCAAGGCATTCAGGCGCAACTTATCAATGCGCACCGCCCGCGCCAACGGATGCTTTTTCATTTTCGCAATCGCCTCGGCACTCCCCAGCACAATGCCCGCCTGCGGGCCGCCAAGCAGCTTATCGCCACTAGCAATCACCACATCCGCCCCGGCAGCCAGCTGGCTGTGAATATCTGGCTCCTCCGGCAACGCGGGATCATGCGTGAGCAGGCCCGAACCCAGATCCACAATCAAATACTTGCCGTGGGTGCGCGCAAGCTGGCGCAGCTTGTCGACGCCCACCGCAGCCGTGAATCCTTCCATACGGAAATTCGACGGGTGCACTTTTAAAATCGCGCCAGTATCCGCGGTGATCGCGTTGTCATAATCAGCCAGGTGCGTGCGGTTGGTCGCGCCCACCTCGCGCAGGCGCGTCGCGGTGGATTCGATGAGCTCCGGCAAACGGAAGCCGGCGCCAATTTCGATCAACTCGCCGCGAGAGATAATCACCTCTTGGTTCGGCGCCAGCGCCGCCGTGGCCAGCAACAACGCGGAAGCACCGTTGTTCACAACCAGCGCGTCCTCCGCCGCCGGGCACGCATCCAGCAACGCCTGCGTGGCACCGCCTCCGCGGTTTTTCGATCGCTTGCCGCTGGCCAGATCCATTTCCACATCCGTATACGAAGCCGCCGCCTGCAGTGCTTCCACGGCAGCCGGTGGCAGCGGGGCGCGGCCCAAGTTGGTGTGGATGATCACCCCGGTGGCGTTCAGGACCGGGTGCAGGGCAAACGGTTGCTGCGCGCGTAGATTCTCGGTGATGCGCTCTTCGATGAAATCCACGGCTATGGCGCCGCGACGGGCGTCGGCAAGAATATTTTTTATGGCCGCGCGGATGGTGTGTTCCGCCAGGCGCTGCCGCGCGTGTTCGACGGCGGGAAGCTGCAACAGTTGATCCATCTTCGGAATATTCCGGCGGGGATCGTTGTCAGGCGCTAAAGGATCAGGCGTTGCAGAATCAGACACTGTGGTTTCAGGCACCGTGGCGACCTCCTTGCGGGGCGGGAAACTTGCCTGCGCTGTGGCAAAACTAGTGTTGGGGCAAAACTAGTGGCGGAGACGGACAGGAATCGAACCTGCCAGACCGAGATGCTCGGCCTCACCGGTTTTGAAGACCGGGGCGCCCACCAGGAACGCATACGCCTCCACCGCGTCAGTTTACTAGGGCACAGGTGCAGGGTGGCGGAGTAGGCAGCAAAATAACTAGCACACCGGTGCAGCGACGGCGCACAGGTAGCATAGACCTATGAGTGACGAAGCTGGAAGCAATAACATCAACCTCACCTCGTTTGCCGCCGGAGGTGGCTGCGCCTGCAAGATCCCAGCCGGGGAGTTGGAATCAGCCGTCGAGGGCCTCATCGGCAAAGCCGACCCCAACGTGCTGGTCGGACTGGACGACGGCGACGATGCCGCAGCCGTAAAAATCCAGGACGGGCTGGCGGTAATCTCCACCGCGGACTTTTTCACCCCCATGCTCAACGACCCTTATGACTGGGGCCGGGTGGCAGCCGCCAATGCGCTTTCCGACGTCTACGCCATGGGTGGTACCCCGGTGACCGCGATCAACCTGGTGGGTTGGCCCAACGACGTACTCGGCCTGGATGTGCTGCGCGAAGTCCTGCGCGGCGGCATGGACGTGGCCACCCAAGCAGGCATTTCTGTCACCGGTGGGCACTCGATCACCGCACCCGAACCCATGTACGGCATGGCTGCCACCGGCATTGTCGCACCAGAAAAACTCATGCGTAACGACGCCGCCCAACCCGGTTTGCCTATCACGCTGACCAAGCCGATCGGCGTCGGAATTCTGAATAACAAACACAAAGCCACCGGGGAAGTATCCCAGGCGGCCGTTGATTCCATGACCACCCTCAACCGCGAAGCTTCGCAGGCCGCGCTGGCGGCAGGCGCGCGGGCAGCCACCGATGTCACCGGCTTCGGTTTGCTAGGCCACTTGTACAAAATGTGCCGGGCATCCGGGGTGGCCGCGGAACTCGACTTTTCCGCGGTTCCTGCCATCGACGGCGCCAAGGAAGCGCTTGCCGACGGCTTCATCCCCGGCGGTTCGCGCCGCAACCTGGATTGGGTGCGCCCGCACTTGTCAGTGGAATCGGAGGCGATTTCGGAAGAAGACTTGATCTTCCTGGCCGACGCCCAAACCTCCGGCGGCTTGCTGGTCATCGGCGAAGTACCTGGTTACCCGGTTATTGGCCGCACTGTGGAACGCAACGTGGAAGGCAACGGTGGTAGCGGCACCGGCGAGAACACCGCGTATATCTCGGTGCGCTAGCACTGCTTTATTCCGGCGTCACCACGTTTAATCCTGGGGCACCGCGGCTACGCTACTCCGGCGTCACCACGTCGCCAGCTAAGCCTTGCTGCTCACGGCGTCGCTGCGCACGACGCTTCTGCGGCCCAATGGTGGTGGACGGATCTTTCACTGCCTCCAGCCCGGCGTCCAACACCCCGAAGCGCGTGCAGGCAGAACCAGCCAACAACGACAGGCCCGAAAGCACCGAGACCGCGCG
>NZ_LZMN01000056.1:0-5712 GCF_001665955.1 Corynebacterium sp. EPI-003-04-2554_SCH2473622
ATCCAAGTCGCCGCGAGGGGCTGACAGAGAAAATAACTTCACAGGATGTTGGTTCTGGTGGTTGTGTTCTTTGTTTGTCTGGTGGTGATGGTGATAATTTTATAGGGCCGATGCTCGCTGGCTTTCGGATGGTTTTTGCTGTTTGTTGTGTTGGTGGGTGGCGCTGGTCGTGGGTGCTTTCTGGTTCCGGTTGTTGTGATGAACGACACAGTGTTCTGGTTTGTGTTTCTGCAACGTGGTGTGTAACATCGGTCTGGCTGCTTTACGGAAGGGTGCTCGTTGATAAGGGTGCTTGAGTAGTGGGGTGGTGGTGTTGTGTGAGAACTCAATAGCGTGTCAATGTACTTATTATTTTTGATACTTACTTGATTAGTGGGATGTGGATCCTTTTTGTTTCTGCATTTGATTAATCGTTTTGAGTAAGTGTTGCTCTTTGATTTTTCTTTTGTAGTTTTTTGACTAGGTTATCAGACTCTTTTTCTGATTTTTTATGGAGAGTTTGATCCTGGCTCAGGACGAACGCTGGCGGCGTGCTTAACACATGCAAGTCGAACGGAAAGGCCTCTTCGGAGGTACTCGAGTGGCGAACGGGTGAGTAACACGTGGGTGATCTGCCCTGCACTCTGGGATAAGCCTGGGAAACTGGGTCTAATACCGGATAGGACCATGCTTTAGTGTGTGTGGTGGAAAGTTTTTTCGGTGTAGGATGAGCCCGCGGCCTATCAGCTTGTTGGTGGGGTAATGGCCTACCAAGGCGGCGACGGGTAGCCGGACTGAGAGGTTGGTCGGCCACATTGGGACTGAGATACGGCCCAGACTCCTACGGGAGGCAGCAGTGGGGAATATTGCACAATGGGCGCAAGCCTGATGCAGCGACGCCGCGTGGGGGATGACGGCCTTCGGGTTGTAAACTCCTTTCGCCAGGGACGAAGCGTTTTGTGACGGTACCTGGAGAAGAAGCACCGGCTAACTACGTGCCAGCAGCCGCGGTAATACGTAGGGTGCAAGCGTTGTCCGGAATTACTGGGCGTAAAGAGCTCGTAGGTGGTTTGTCACGTCGTCTGTGAAATTCCACAGCTTAACTGTGGGCGTGCAGGCGATACGGGCTGACTTGAGTACTGTAGGGGTAACTGGAATTCCTGGTGTAGCGGTGAAATGCGCAGATATCAGGAGGAACACCGATGGCGAAGGCAGGTTACTGGGCAGTTACTGACGCTGAGGAGCGAAAGCATGGGTAGCAAACAGGATTAGATACCCTGGTAGTCCATGCCGTAAACGGTGGGCGCTAGGTGTAGGGACCTTTTGGGGTTTCTGTGCCGTAGCTAACGCATTAAGCGCCCCGCCTGGGGAGTACGGCCGCAAGGCTAAAACTCAAAGGAATTGACGGGGGCCCGCACAAGCGGCGGAGCATGTGGATTAATTCGATGCAACGCGAAGAACCTTACCTGGGCTTGACATACACTGGATCGCTGCAGAGATGTAGTTTCCCTTGTGGCTAGTGTACAGGTGGTGCATGGCTGTCGTCAGCTCGTGTCGTGAGATGTTGGGTTAAGTCCCGCAACGAGCGCAACCCTTGTCTTATGTTGCCAGCACGTTATGGTGGGGACTCATGAGAGACTGCCGGGGTTAACTCGGAGGAAGGTGGGGACGACGTCAAGTCATCATGCCCCTTATGTCCAGGGCTTCACACATGCTACAATGGCCGGTACAATGCGCAGCGAGCCTGTGAGGGTGAGCTAATCGCTTAAAGCTGGTCTTAGTTCGGATTGGGGTCTGCAACTCGACCCCATGAAGTCGGAGTCGCTAGTAATCGCAGATCAGCAATGCTGCGGTGAATACGTTCCCGGGCCTTGTACACACCGCCCGTCACGTCATGAAAGTTGGTAACACCCGAAGCCGGTGGCTCAAACTCGTTTAGGGAGCCGTCGAAGGTGGGATCGGCGATTGGGACGAAGTCGTAACAAGGTAGCCGTACCGGAAGGTGCGGCTGGATCACCTCCTTTCTAAGGAGTTTTTATTGTGCACTGATTGTTTCCACAGTTGTGGGTGGTCAGTGTGTTTGCTGTGATTGTTGTTCATGCACCTGTATGTGGGTGTGTGGGTTGCAGCGTTATTATTTTTTGTTTGTGGGTTTGCATTCTGTTTTCACTTGGTTGAGTGGGTATCATTTTTTTGTGTGTTGGCACGTTGTTGGGTGTCTCGGGCAGCACTTGTGTGTTGTTCGTTGACCATCATGGCTGTGGGTGAACGGTTTTTTGTTTGCTTGTGGTTGTGGTTGGTGTGGTGTGTGAGAACTGTATAGTGGACGCGAGCATCTGTGCGCATGATGCAGCTTTTGTTGTGTTGTGTGTGCTGTAATTTTTTTTCTTTTGTGTTTATTTTGTTGTGTGTTGTAAGGGCACATGGTGGATGCCTTGGCATGCTAAGCCGATGAAGGACGTGGAAGGCTGCGTTATGCCTCGGGGAGTTGTCAATCGAGCGTTGATCCGAGGATGTCCGAATGGGGAAACCCGGCTGTGGTTATTCGCAGTCACCTGCTGGTGAATTTATAGTCAGTATGGGGGTTACGCGGGGAAGTGAAACATCTCAGTACCCGTAGGAGAAGGAAACAATAGTGATTTCGTTAGTAGCGGCGAGCGAACGCGAATGTTGGCTAAACTGCATGTGTGTGATACCTGGTAGGGGTTGCATGTGTGGGGTTGTTGGGAGCAATTGTTCAGTCACTACCATGGCTGTGCTGGTGCGTGCGTGTTAGGTGAAGTGGTTTGGAATGGCCCACCGGAGTAGGTGAGAGTCCTGTAGTTGAAGGCATGTGCGTGTTGGTTGTTGTTTCCCGAGTAGCGGCGGGCTCGTGGAATCTGCCGTGAATCTGCCGGGACCACCCGGTAAGCCTAAATACTTAGTGTGACCGATAGCGGATAGTACCGTGAGGGAATGGTGAAAAGTACCCCGGGAGGGGAGTGAAATAGTTCCTGAAACCATGTGCTTACAATCCGTCAGAGCACCTTTTGTTGTGTGATGGCGTGCCTTTTGAAGAATGAGCCTGCGAGTCAGCGGCATGTCGCGAGGTTAACCCGTGTGGGGTAGTCGTAGCGAAAGCGAATCCTAATTAGGGTGTTGTAGTGGCATGTCCTGGACCCGAAGCGGGGTGATCTACCCATGGCCAGTGTGAAGCAGCTGTAAGAGGTTGTGGAGGCGCGAACCCACGTAGGTTGAAAACTGCGGGGATGAGCTGTGGGTAGGGGTGAAAGGCCAATCAAACTCCGTGATAGCTGGTTCTCCCCGAAATGCATTTAGGTGCAGCGTCGTAGGTTAGCTTGGTGGAGGTAGAGCTACTGTTTGGTTGAGCGGGACTATCATCTTAGCAACATCAGACAAACTCCGAATGCCATTGAAGTGTTCTACGGCAGTGAGACTGTGGGGGATAAGCTTCATAGTCGAGAGGGAAACAGCCCAGATCGCCGGCTAAGGCCCCTAAGGGTGTACTAAGTGGAAAAGGATGTGGGATCGCGATGACAGCCAGGAGGTTGGCTTAGAAGCAGCCATCCTTGAAAGAGTGCGTAATAGCTCACTGGTCGAGTGGTTCTGCGCCGACAATGTAGTGGGGCTCAAGTACACCGCCGAAGCCGCGGCAACTTTTTAGTTGGGTAGGGGAGCGTCGTGCATGAGGTGAAGCATGAGTGTGAACACGTGTGGATTGTGTGCGAGTGAGAATGCAGGCATGAGTAACGAATTGTAAGGTGAGAATCCTTACCGCCGGATGACTAAGGGTTCCTGGGTCAAGTTCGTCTTCCCAGGGTGAGTCGGGACCTAAGGCGAGGCCGACAGGCGTAGTCGATGGATAACCAGTTGATATTCTGGTACCCGAGTGTGTGCGTCAATGGTAAAGCAGTGATACTAACCACGTGTGAGACTCATTGATTATGCTCTTTGAGTGTGTTGATGGGTTGAGTTTGTGGGGCCTGATCTGTGGTCCAAGTGATGGGGTGACGCAGTGGGGCAGCCACGCCGCTTATTGGATTGTTGGTGTAAGCGTTGAGGTTGGTGCCATTGGTAAATCCGGGCACTGTTTGCTGAGGCGTGATGCGTAGCCCTTTTTTGGGTGAATGTGGTGTGCTTATGCTGTCGAGAAAAGCCTCTAGCGAGTGCATATTCGGCCCGTACCCTAAACCGACACAGGTAGTCAGGTTGAGAATACTAAGGCGTTCGGGTGAACTGTGGTTAAGGAACTCGGCAAAATGTCCCCGTAACTTCGGGAGAAGGGGAGCCCCACCGGGTTTTGCTTGGTGGGGCCGCAGAGAATAGAGGGGTCCGACTGTTTATCAAAAACACAGGTCCATGCGAAAACGTTAAGTTGATGTATATGGACTGACGCCTGCCCGGTGCTGGAAGGTTAAGAGGACCTGTTAGATCTTTTGGGTCGAAGCGGAGAATTTAAGCCCCAGTAAACGGCGGTGGTAACTATAACCATCCTAAGGTAGCGAAATTCCTTGTCGGGTAAGTTCCGACCTGCACGAATGGCGTAACGAGACCCCTGCTGTCTCAACCACAGGCCCGGTGAAATTGCAGTACGAGTAAAGATGCTCGTTACGCGCGGCAGGACGAAAAGACCCCGGGACCTTCACTATAGCTTGGTATTGGTGTTCGGTTTGGCTTGTGTAGGATAGGTGGGAGACTGTGAGGCATGCACGCTAGTGTGTGTGGAGTCGTTGTTGAAATACCACTCTGGCTTGATCGGATACCTTAACCTTGGCCCATGATCTGGGTTGGGGACAGTGCCTGGTGGGTAGTTTAACTGGGGCGGTTGCCTCCTAAAGAGTAACGGAGGCGCCCAAAGGTTTCCTCAGCCTGGTTGGCAATCAGGTTTTGAGTGTAAGTGCACAAGGAAGCTTGACTGTGAGAGTTACTGCTCGAGCAGGGACGAAAGTCGGGACTAGTGATCCGGCACCTACTTGTGGATGTGGTGTCGCTCAACGGATAAAAGGTACCCCGGGGATAACAGGCTGATCTTCCCCAAGAGTCCATATCGACGGGATGGTTTGGCACCTCGATGTCGGCTCGTCGCATCCTGGGGCTGGAGTAGGTCCCAAGGGTTGGGCTGTTCGCCCATTAAAGCGGCACGCGAGCTGGGTTCAGAACGTCGTGAGACAGTTCGGTCTCTATCCGCCGCGCGCGTAGAAACTTGAAAAAGGCTGTCCCTAGTACGAGAGGACCGGGATGGATACACCTCTAGTGTGCCAGTTGTCACGCCCGTGGCATGGCTGGTTGGCTACGTGTAGAAGGGATAACCGCTGAAAGCATCTAAGCGGGAAGCCTGTTTTGAGATGAGGTTTCGTTATTAGGTGCCCTAGAGACTATGGGGTTGATAGGCCAGATCTGGAAGCGTTGTAAGGCGTGGAGGTGACTGGTACTAATTCACCGAACTACTACAACATGCCGGTTTTTTGGCTGGTGTTTTTCGTGAGAGATTAATTTTTGTTGTGCTTTGCGTCCACTATGCAGTGTTTGACACACCACGCCGTGTTTGTGTGGTTGACGGGCACATGGTTTTTTGTGTGTTGTCTGGTTGGTTGTGTCGGTGGTTGATAGCGGCAGGGAAACGCCCGGTCCCATTCCGAACCCGGAAGCTAAGCCTGCGTCGCGCTGATGGTACTGCACTCGGGAGGGTGTGGGAGAGTAGGTTGCTGCCGACACTGTATAATTTCATGTTTG
>NZ_LZMN01000057.1:0-26532 GCF_001665955.1 Corynebacterium sp. EPI-003-04-2554_SCH2473622
CGGATCAGTTGTCTGCGGCCACCCGTGAGCGCATTATGGCGGCTGCGAAAGCCCGCGGCTACCCGGGGCCGGACCCGACGGCGCGTTCGTTGCGCACCAAACATGCTGGTTCCTGGGGTGTGGTGCTGACCGAACATCTGTCTTATGCCTTCGAGGACATGGCTTCGGTGGATTTCCTGGCCGGAATTGCCGAGTCCACCCACGGCACCGATTTTTCGTTGACTTTGATTCCCGCGGGTCCGGCCCCGGGTAGCCGCGGGCTTTCGCAGCCGCCATAATGCGCTCACGGGTGGCCGCAGACAACTGATCCGGACGGTTATAGGCGTTAGAAACCGTCGTACGGGACACGCCCAGATCGGCGGCAATCGATGCCAAAGTTCCTTTGCTGAGCCCAGCCCGTGATCGCGGTGCCATGCGGGTGATTCTACCGGGCTTCGGCCAGGCCATTCTTCACAGCCTTAACGACAAGCGAGCACTCCGGTTTTACGGCCCGCTGCAGGCCAGGAAGACGCCGTCACGCTGCTTATTTTCACTAGATTTTCAATTGACAACTGTTTTCACCACCACCATAGTGTTAACTATGATCACGAAACGTCGAGGAGTCTTGACCGCAACCGCCACCGCCGCCATGATGTTCCTGGCAGCCTGCTCATCGGGAGAAACAGGAGGCTCCGGGGACGCTGCCACGTCGGCAAGCAACGGCGATACCGCCGCGGGCGGCGAAGGCACCATCGAAATCGTAGCCTCGACCAGCGTGTGGGGCGATCTCACCAAAGCCGTCATCGACGACGAATCCGTCGCGAATATCCGCACCATCATCAGCGACACCAACACCGACCCCCACCACTTCGAACCCACCGCAGCCGACCTGGCACGCGCCAACGAAGCCGACGTCGTCGTCGCCGGTGGCGGCGGATACGACGCCTGGCTCTACGAACCTCTCGACGAAGACATCGTCATCCACGCCCTGCCACTAACCCCGCACGAACACAACTCCGGCAACGAAAAACCAGAAGGCACCGAGGCACACGCCCAGTACTACGGTGACAACGACACCTTCGACGTCGCCAACAACGAACACGTCTGGTTCGACACCAAAGCCCTATCCACCGTGGCCAACGGCGTTGCCGACCGCATCAAAGAAACCCACCCGGATGCACCCCTGAAAATCGACGAACTCAACGCCGAACTAGATGAGATCGCCGCGCAAATCAAAGCTCTGCCAGCCATCAACATCGCGCAAACGCACCCGATCGCCGACTACATCCTCACCCACACCAAGATGGACGAAGTCACCCCAGAGTCATACCGGCACGCCACGCTGAACCACAGCGATGCCGCCGCCGCTGACCTGGCCTCATTCCTGGAACTCATCGAAAACGACGAACTCGACGTACTCATCTACAACCCGCAAACCGAAACCGACCTGACCAAACGCATCCGCGAAGCCGCTGAGGCCAAAAACATCCCCATGGTTCCGGTCGGTGAAACCCCACTGGGTGGCGAAAACTTCCTGGAATACTTCCACTCCGTCGTCGATGACTTGGAAGCAGCAGCCGCAAAGGCGAGCGCATAAACCGCAATGCCGATTCAGTTTTCCAACGCCGGTGTAGACCCGCTATGGAGCGGGCTGGACTTGGACGTACAACCCGGCGAATTCATCGCCATTTTGGGGCCGAACGGTTCCGGCAAATCCACCCTACTGAACACAGTCCTGGGCACCCGCACGCTTACTACTGGCTCCGTGCGCGTCGACGGGCGCATCGGCTACATCCCGCAACAGCACATGTTTGATAAACACCTGCCGGTGCGAGCACGGGACTTGGTGTCGCTATCCCTCGGCCACGGGGTGTTTTCGGGGCGCCGGCCGAGCAAACACGCCGTCGATGAGGCACTGGCCTACGTCGGCGCAGAAGGCATCGCGGACCGTTCCGTCGGCACGCTTTCCGGTGGCCAACAGCAACTGATCCGCCAGGCCCAAGCTTTTGGCACGGACCCGGACGTGGTGCTTGCCGACGAGCCCCTGCTCTCGCTGGATATGGCCCGCGAGCACGATACCGTCGCCCGGCTGCACGAGCACCGCGCGGCGGTCCTGTTTGTCACCCACGGCATCAACCCAATCCTGGATGTTGTGGACCGCGTGCTGTACCTGGCACCCCGCGGGCACATGTTGGGAACGATCGACGAAGTTATGCAAACCCAGGTGCTCAGCGAGCTGTACGGCACGCATGTAGAAGTAGCAACCGTCAACGGGAAGCTGGTGGTGGTCTAGTGAGTTATTGGGACGATACCGCTTATTTGCTCTCAGTGGGCTTTGTGCAACAGGCGCTGATTGCCTCTGCCCTGCTCGGGGTTTTATCCGGTGTGATCACCAGTTTGATTGTGCTGCGGCACATGTCGTTTTCCGTGCACGCGACCTCGGAACTGGCACTGATGGGTGCGGCGGCCGCGTTATTGTTCGGCATCAATATCGGCTTCGGCGCGATCATCGGCTCGATTGCCGCGGCGGTGATCCTGGCGGTGCTGGGGCTGCGGGGTAACCAAGATTCTGCAATCGGCGTGGTTATGAGCTTCGGCTTGGGCCTATCCGTGCTGTTCATCCACCTGTACCCAGGAAACACGACGACGGCGATGTCGTTGCTGACCGGGCAGATCGTCGGTGTCTCCGGCGCATCGACGTGGATGCTGGCGGCAACCACGGTGGTGATCACGGCGTTGATCATCGTGCTGTGGCGCCCCCTGCTGTTTGCCTCGGTGGATCCGCTGATGGCACAAGCCGCCGGTGTTCCCGTGCGCGGGCTGGCCGTGTTGTTCGCGGTGATGGTGGGTTTGACCGCCGCGCAATCCGTGCAGATCGTCGGTGCGTTGCTGGTGATGGCTCTACTGATTACCCCAGGTGCAGCCGCGGTACAGGTGACTTCCTCGCCGGTGAAATCCATGGTGCTCTCGGTGGTATTCGCTGAAATCGCCGCCGTCGGTGGTTTGGTTGCTTCCCTGGCGCCGGGCCTGCCGGTTTCGGTGTTCGTGACGACGATTTCGTTTGTGATTTACCTGCTGTGCCGGATTATCGGGAATTTGCGCAGCCGCAAGACTTCCCGCGATGAGGTCGCTTATGCACGCCGCGTAAAAGCATTGGGTGCAGGAAACAATGCCACGGTGAATCCGCACCACCATGTCGCGCAGGATGCTGGCGGCGCTCTGGATTCTGGCGGCGCCGAAGGAAAAGCTGACCGGAGCTGAGCTAACGGCGCGGGTACAGGCTCAGGTCTCGGCCCGGCGCGGGTAGCGGGCAATAAAACAACACAAAACCGGGGCTTGCAGCCTGCCAGCTAGTGCTGGTGGTGGCTGCAAGCCCCGGTTGTTATTCGCGATAAGTTTTCGCCTAGAGCGTGGCGGTGCCTAGGGCGTAGTGGTTATCGCTTAGTGCGAGTTTTTACTTCTTCCCGTTGTCCCACTGGTTATCGGTGCTCCACTGGGTGGTTTCTGCGTTGGCGTCTACACCATCAGCGGTGGAGTTGTTGCCAGCTGCGTTATCGAAGTTCGGGGTAGAAAAGTCTTGGTCGTCAGAGTATTCCTGCCCGGAGCTCTGGCCGTAGTTCTGGGTCGAGTTCTGGCTGGAGAAATTTTCGCCGCCAAAGTTCTGTTCAGCACCGAAGTTCTGCTCAGCACCGGCGATACCGGAGCCAGCAACGCCAGCGCCGACAGCCTGCTGGTTATCAGCAGCTTCTTTTTCTTCCTTGCGCTTACGGAACGGCGCGACAAACAAGTGATCCAGCGAGGCCCGACCAGCACCGGCAGCAGACAGTGCCAGACCAGCAGCTCCGATTACGGCAACAAACTCCCAGCCGCCGTCGGAAACAAAGATGCCGGAATCGCGGTGCGCAAACCACGCAGCACCGGCCATCTGCACGAACAGTACCGGGCCAACCAGGCGCACCAGCAGGCCGAGGATGATGGCTGCGCCACCACCAATTTCAAACCAGGTAGCAACCTGTGCGGAAATCTCTGGGGAAGGCACACCCATTTCCTGGAAGGAGCTTGCGGTGCCGTCGATGGTCCATTCATTAAACTTCTGCCAGCCGTGCGCGATGAGCACGCCGCCCAGAATGATGCGGGCGATAAGCAGGAAAATATCTCTGATGACAGTCATAGCACCAGTCTAACCTGTTTGTGGCCACGTCACCTATTGACTCCGCGGCGTTTCTTCCCGGATAAAGCGCCAGACCGCTACGTACCCTTAACGTTCAGCACCTGCCGCAGTTCCGTGACCACTTCTACGAGATCCGCGGCATCAGCCATCACCTGGTCAATCGGCTTGTACGCATCCGGGATTTCATCCACCCATTGCTCACCTGGCCGGTACACGATATCGCCCATGCGACTCGCCAAATCTTCCGCGGTGTACTGCTTCTTTGCTTGCCGACGCGACATCACTCGCCCCGCCCCGTGCGGCGCAGAATTCAGGCCCGCAGCGTTACCGCGACCACGCACCACATATGATCGCGCGCCCATCGAACCGGGAATCAACCCGAACTTGCCGACGCTGGCATCAATCGCGCCCTTGCGGGTAAGCCACACGGGATCATCATTGATGGTCACCTTTTCGGTGTAGTTATGGTGGCAGTTCACCCGTTCCACCTCGGTATCCGCACTATCTGCGGGCACCTCCATGGAAATACGCCCGTCGTCACGGGCTTGGCGCATCATGCGGGCCAGCTGATCAACGAAGCGATCCATCATCTCATCGCGATTCAGCCGTGCAAACCGTTGCGCCCACGCGAGTTCCCGCAGGTAAGTATCGAAGGACTCGGTAGCCTCACACAGGTACGCGTGATCCTTTTCTGCAAGCTCGACGCCCGCTTCCCTGATTTCTCGCGTCGCGATCTTAATATGCTTTTGCGCGATCTTGTTCCCCACCCCGCGCGAACCCGAGTGCAGGAAACACCAGACATTATCGTCACCATCCAGGCACAACTCGATGAAGTGGTTGCCGCCACCCAAGCTGCCTAGCTGCTCGCGCCACTTCGAGGAATGCGACAGGTCGACGTCGTCACGCTCGGCTAATTCTTCGAGTTCTTGAATGCGGGCCTTGGTGTGCTCGCGGTGGATCTTCTTATTGTAATTTCCCGGCGAAAGCGGAATGGAACGCTCAATCTCGTCCCGCAACTGCTCCAGGGAAATCTGCGCGATGTCGCCGGCAGTAAAAATGGTGCGCACTGCAGCCATTCCACAACCAATATCCACCCCGACAGCAGCCGGAATCACAGCCCCCTTAGTAGGGATAACCGTGCCGATGGCTGTGCCCTTGCCGCTATGCGCGTCGGGCATCAACGCGATATGCGGAGAAACAAAATCTAGCTGCCCCAACCCAGCAGCTTGGTCTGCGGTGTTCTGATCAATAATGCTGGCCCACGATAAAACCCGTGGGGCAAGTTCTACTGGCTTATGTGTCATGCTCACGAGCGTAGCAGCCAGGTAGCACACTGCTCGAACATGAATGCGATTACATTATACGACAGGCGCCTCAGCTGGGCCGAAAGCACCGACAACAGGCCACAAGCAATGGCAAATGGCCAGACACGACGAGGCGGCAACAAGCCTGCCGCCCCAACCAAAACAAATGAACTAGCCGACGCGGCGCTGGCGCGCGAACTCACTCAAGACGGCACCGGCTGCCACCGACGCGTTCAGCGATTCCACCCACCCCACGGTCGGAATAGACATCAACACATCACAGTTTTCGCGCACCAAACGCGAAATACCTTTGCCTTCCGAGCCAACAACAATAACCACGGGATCTGTGCCGCCGTCGTAGGTATCCAGCGTGTGCTCTCCGCCAGCTTCCAGCCCAACAACCTGGTAGCCGTTCTTCTGAAATTCTTTCACCGTGCGCGTCAGGTTCGTCGCCCGCGCCACCGGCAACTGCGCGGCCGTACCAGCAGAAGTACGCCAAGCAACAGCCGTGACCGAAGCCGAACGACGCTCCGGAATAATCACACCGTGGCCACCAAAAGCAGCCGCCGAACGAATCACCGCACCCAAATTTCGTGGGTCGGTGATGTTATCCAGAATGACAAACATGCCGGTCTCATTGCGCTGCTGCACATCAGCAAGCAAATCCTCTACTTCCGCGTATTTAAACGGCGGAATCTGCAAACCAATACCCTGGTGCATGCCGTTGCCGGTTTTCACGTCCATCTCATGACGCGGCAACTCGGTGATCGGAATACCACGGCTGTTCGCCATCTGCACAGCCTGTGTCAACCGCTCATCCGAACCCGTACCAGCCACCACGAACAACATGCTCGCCGGAACCTTTGCGTTCAGGCATTCCACCACCGGGTTCCTGCCGACGACCAGCTCCGTCGTCGCCTCGTGGCGCCCAGAATTAGAACGCTCACGCTGCTGTTTCGCCTTATGCTTCTGGTGATAAACCCGATCTTCCGCCTTCGGCGTCGGCCCTTTGCCTTTCAGGCCACGACGACGCACAGCGCCAGACCCCTTCGTGGCTCCTTTTTTGTTGGTCTTGCGGATGCCCGCTCCGCCCCTACCGTGGGTACGTGCCATAAAAATTCACTATCCTTGCTGTAAAAATTTCATTTTCGAGTATTTCGAATTTACTGTACTTTGTCGGCGCTGCACCACGCGATTTTCTGGTGGTACGCCGCGCGAGTTTGCTAACACTACGCCGAGCGAATTTACTAACTCTGTGCTCTGCTAGCCCTGTGCCCAGCGATGTTGCTGCGAATATCCACCTAGCGCAGTTTCCATTCCGCGCCACCCGGGGTATCGATGACCTCAATGCCAGCCGCAGCCAAACGATCCCGCACGCCGTCGGCAGTAGCGAAGTCTTTCTCCCTGCGCGCCGCGGCCCGGAGCTCAAGTTCGTGTTCTACCAAACTAGCAAGCGCTTGCTGCACACCACCATCTGCGGACTGCTGCGTACCACCAGCCCACTGCGTATCCAACGGGTCAATGCCCAAAATGGCAGTCATCGCACGCACCAACGACGCCAACGCTACGGCTTTGCCCTTGGCAGCATCTTTGCCTGTGTCCTTGCCAGCCAGTGCATTATTGCCCGCTTTCACCGTGGTGTGAATAACGGCCAACGCACGAGGCACCGCAAAGTCATCGTCCAACGCGGCAGCAAATTTTTGCCAGTGCTCGGAAACTTCCTGGGCAATACTGTCCTGAGCGTTAACGTCGGCGAGCCCAGCACCACCGGCCACACCGGCGTCGGCAAGCATGCCCTGTTCCACAGCCAGCTTGTCGACGGGCGCGCCCGCCAACTTCGACGCACGGTTAACGAAATCCTCAATGCGGCGGAAACCAACGGCGGCCTCATGCACCGCGGCCTCGGAATACTCCAACACGCTGCGGTAATGCGCGCTACCCAGGTAGTAACGCAGCTCCACCGGACGGACCTTTTCCAGCAAAGCGTCAATATCCAGAACGTTGCCCAGCGATTTGGACATCTTCTCGCCAGCCATGGTCACCCAATGGTTGTGCATCCAGTAACGAGCAAAACCATCACCGGCAGCGTGCGACTGCGCAATCTCGTTCTCGTGGTGCGGGAACTGCAAATCCAGCCCGCCGCAGTGCACATCAAACTCCGCACCCAAGTAATACGTGGCCATGGCCGAGCACTCCAAGTGCCAGCCCGGGCGACCATCCCCCCAAGGTGTGGGCCAGGCAGGCTCACCCGGTTTCGCGGCCTTCCACAAAGCAAAATCCAGCGGGTTCTTCTTGCCCACGTTGTCGGTCTCGCCTTGCTCCATTTCTTCTGGGCGGTTGCCCGAAAGGTGGCCATAATCCGAGCCCTCTGCCTGCTGCCAAGCCAGAACGTCGAAATACACCGAGCCGTCCACGGCGTAAGCAAAACCGCGGTCCATCAACCGCTGCATATACTCCACCATCTGGGTAACATGCCCGGTTGCGCGCGGCTCCACACTCGGGGCCATGACGCCAAGTGCTTGATAGGCGCGGGTGAATTCGCGCTCATGAGTAGAAACCCACTCCCACCACGGGCGGGAATGCGCTTCAGCTTTGGTGAGGATCTTATCGTCGATATCCGTCACATTGCGCACGAATGCGACATCGTAGCCTTTGGCCAGAAACCAACGGCGCACAATATCAAAAGCCACCCCGGAACGCAGGTGGCCGATGTGCGGTTTCGCCTGCGGGGTGGCCCCACACAGGTAGATCGAAACCTGGCCTTCGCGCAGGGGTTGAAAGTCGTGGGTCTGGCGCGTCGCGGTATCAAAAATCCGTAAGCTCACAGGGTACTAGTTTACGCACTCCTGCCCGCACTAGTTCGCGCGCCATACCACTGCGTTGGCGATTGCCGCGCGGCCTTCCTCGCGGCCAGTAAATCCCAGGTGATCAGTGGTGGTTGCCGAGACAGAAACCGGGGCCCCCAGCAGCTCACTTAAAACCTGTTGGGCTTCTTCCCTACGCGGGCTGAACTTCGGGGTTTGCCCGATCAGCTGCACCGCAACGTTGCCGATGCGGAAGTCGTTGTCGTCGAGAAGCGCACGGACCTCGCGCAGAAGCTGCGCACCGGAAACATTGTCGTATTCTGGTCGGCCAACACCGACGAACGAGCCCAGATCACCCAAACCAGAGGCCGACAACAACGCATCCACCATGGCGTGCGAGACAACGTCGCCATCCGAGTGGCCCTCGCAGCCATCGACGCCGTCGAAAAGCAACCCGGCGATCCAGCACGGCTTGCCCGCCTCAATCTGGTGCGCGTCGCTAGCGATACCAACGCGCGGGATGGGCATGGCCGGTGACTGCGTGGTTTTTGACTGCGCGGGTTGTGGCTGCATCAAGTGGGACTGTGCGGAATTACCTTGCACTGGGATGGCTTGGGACGAGGGATTTACGCTTTCAGCACCTTCAGACCCTTCAGTGACGCTGTCGACAAGATAGGCCCGGGCCAGCAGCAAATCCTTGCGCGTGGTGATTTTAAAAGCCAGCTCGTCGCCGTCGACGCACACGACGGGCACGCCCTGCCACTCAAGCAGCGAAGCATCATCGGTGGGCACAAAACTGCGGGTCCCGGCTTCAGCATCCGCTTGCACGCTGGCGTAATACATCTCGTTGGCAGAAAACAGCGCACTGTAACGAAAGCCCTGTGGCGTCTGCGCGGCACGCACAGTGCTGCGATCCACGGTTTTGGTGATCTGCGCCTGGCCGCGCGCTTCGCCGTGACCAGCAGTTTCCGTCACAGCTTTGATCGTGTCCACAACCGGCACCACGGGAACCACCCCCGAAGCGCCATCTGCCACTGCACGCGCTACCCGGTCAATCATGCTCGCGGGGGTCAGCGCTCGCGCAGCATCATGAACCAGCACGATCGGATCGACGCCTGGCTCCACCGAAATCGCTTCCAGCCCAGCCATGACGGAATCCGCGCGTTCCCCACGGCCAGGAACCAGGCGGATCGTGCGCCCGTCGCTAGCACCGGCGCCAGCGCCGCGGGTGACGTCAGCGGACTCGCACCGGGAAATCACGTCGGCAGCCTCATCCAACATATCCGGCGCAGCAACAACAATGATCTCGTCGACAAGCTCGGTTGCGTGCATGGCACTAATGCTGCGTTCCAGCAGGGATATTCCTGCGAGTTCAACAAACGCCTTCGGTTTGTCCGCACCTAAACGAGTGCCCTGCCCGGCAGCGGCGATAATCGCAATTACTGGGGCAGGGCGAGAGCTCGAAATATTCATCAACAACTAGTTATCAGCGGTTAATCTTCAGTAATCTAGTCTTCAGCTATCTAGTCTTCGTCGTCGAAGCTGAGATCATCCAAGTCCACATCAACCTTGGTATCCACCTCTGGGCCAGTAGTGCCGATCAAGCCAGCAGCCCGGTGGCGCTCGATGGTGGCATCGACTTCGGCCAGCATCTTATCGGCTTTGGCCTCATCTACTGGGCCTGCCAACGCGAGCTCGCCGACCAAAATCTGGCGCGCCTTCACCAGCATGCGCTTTTCACCTGCGGAAAGGCCCCGATCTTGATCGCGGCGCCACAGGTCCCGCACAACTTCAGCAACCTGGTTGATATCACCAGAAGCCAGGCGTTCTTGGTTCGCCTTATAACGACGGGACCAGTTGCCGGCTTCCTCTACGTCAGTCTCGCGCAATACGGAAAAGACCTTCTCCAGACCTTCCTTACCAACGACATCGCGCACGCCGACGCGCTCCACGTTCTTGGATGGGACGCGAACCACCAGGTCAGATTGGTTGATGGAAAGCACGACATACTCGAGCGTTTCCCCGCCCATCTCGCGCGTTTCAATGGCCTCGACCTTCGCCGCGCCGTGGTGCGGGTAGACAACAACCTCGCCGACCTTGATTTCCATTCCCACTCCTCGCTTAACAGGCAGACTTCAAGCCACCACCTTAACACGCAGCAAGTGCTTGCCGACGCCTGGGAGCCGGTCAGGTGGGCGTCGGCAAGCACCCCACAGCACCTACCGGACCGCACCCATAAAAAGTTTGCCCCCGAATGCCCCGCATGAACGATGGTACAAACCGGAAACTGTGTACCGCCGGGGGTAAACAGCTAAGGTAAAGTCTGAAAAATCTTTGTGCTCGATGAGTTGTTGGAGGACCCCACAGTGACGTCCCTGAAATCGTTTGTTCGTCGCGGCGGCACCATTTCCGCTGCTGCCCTGGCCAGCCTTACCCTGGCTGCCTGCTCGGCAGGACACATTACCCAGACTTCTTCGCAGGTCGCGACCGTCGATGGGCAGAGCGCGAACAGCGAAAACGGCGAGCTTTCGGTCCGCGATGTCACCATCACCGTGGAAGATAACGCCGCAGCGTTGAAGTTCACCGCCACCAACCAGGATCCTTCCATGAAGGCCCACACCCTGGAATCGATTTCGGTCGACGGCAACCAGGTTTCTTTGGGCACCCTAGACCCAATCGAGCCAGGATGCTCAGTCTTTGGCGACAGCGCATTGGCATTAAAGGACACCCCACAGGCAGAAAAAGCCTGCATCCAGTACATCGAGACCACCCTAGACAATGACGACTACGCACCAGGCGGCCACCGCCCAGTGGAATTCGTCTTCGATTCGGTCACCATCACCGTCGACGCCGCTATTGCAGCTGCACCGTTGACTACCGGCGAGCACGACCGCGACTGGGAAGAAGGCTACGCACCACGCGGTGACGGTTCCATCAGTGGCGATCACGGCCACGGACATGATCACAGCCACGGCGGCGGCCACAGCGAGGGCGGCCACCACTAAAGGCAGCAGCCTCCTGCAGCTCCCCCCGCTGATCCACCACCCTGCACGGCACACGTTAGCTGATCGCTCTGCTACCGACGGGGTGGATTTTTTACCTATTATTTCGAATATATTGTCGAATCTTGCTTCAGGATTGGGTTCGGCGTGCGGCACCTGCCTTAGGATGAGTGCCATGGCAAAAAAACAGCGGGCGATCCACACCTGTTCCGAATGCGGCTACTCCTCCCCAAAGTGGTTGGGCCGCTGCCCGGAGTGTGGTTCGTGGGGCACCCTGGAAGAAGCTGCCCCGATCTTTTCCGCTGGCCTCGCAGCCGGTTTGGGTTCCGGCGCGAAAGCTTCTGCTGCGCGCGGGGGTGCCGGTGGTTTGGGTACGGGTTCGCGGGCCTCTAGCAGTGGACGTCGCGGCGGGCTGGCGCCGAGTAGTGCCGCGGTGCCGATTACACAGATCTCCGCGCAGTCTGCGCAAAGCTTGCACACGGGTATCGGGGAATTGGATCGTGTGCTGGGCGACGGCATCGTCGCCGGTTCCGTGGTGTTAATGGCTGGCGAGCCGGGCGTCGGCAAGTCCACCCTGCTGTTAGAGGTGGCCGCACGCTGGAGTCAGGTCCCGGAACCCCAGGCAGATAGCGGAGAAAGCTCCGCTGCCGCTACCGAAATCACTGCAGACCAACAAGCACAGCCTGCCACCCGCACGGCGTTGTATGTGACGGCAGAAGAATCCGCAGCACAGGTCTACTCCCGGGCGAAGCGTACCGGCGGGTTGTCCCCCACGCTGTATCTCGCTGCAGAATCAGACCTGGATGTCGTATTCCAGCAAGTCGAGGCGCTACGCCCATCGCTGATCATCGTCGATTCCGTGCAAACCATGCAGGCCACCGGCGTGGAGGGGGTTGCGGGTGGCGTGGCGCAATCCCGCGCGGTTACGGCCGCGTTGACCACGCTGGCGAAAACCACCGGTATTCCGATTCTGCTGGTCGGCCACGTCACCAAAGACGGCAACGTCGCCGGGCCGCGCGTGCTGGAGCACCTGGTTGATGTGGTGCTGAATTTTGAAGGTGAGCGGCAATCCAGTTTGCGGATGCTGCGCGGAATTAAAAACCGTTTTGGTGCCACCGACGAGGTCGGCTGTTTTGAGCAAACTGCCGACGGCATCCGGGAAGTCGCCGACCCATCCGGGCTGTTCCTGTCCCACCACGGCGCCACACCCAACGGTTCCGCGGTCACCGTCGCCATGGACGGGGTACGCCCAATCGTGGCCGAAGTGCAGTCTTTGACGGTCGATCCCGTCGCCAAGAATCCCCGCCGGGTGGTCACCGGATTGGATCAAAACCGCATCCCACTGGTGCTCGCCGTGTTACAAGCACGCGCCGGTGAGCGCACCAATGAAAAAGACGCCTACGTGGCGACGGTCGGCGGGGTGCGCATCACCGAAACCGCCACGGATCTGGCGGTGGCCTTGGCGACGTGGTCGTCGCTGCATGAAACACCACTGCCGGCCAAAACCGTCTTCATTGGAGAAATTGGTCTGGCCGGCGAGATGCGCACGGTGCCGAATTTGCGGCGGCGTTTACAAGAAGCCGCGCGTATCGGCTATCGCTGCGCGGTTGCCCCAAGCCGCAACGACGCAGAAGACCGCGCGCTCGCGAAAGAACTCGCCGCCGATGGGCTGGATTTGCGCAGCGTCAGCACCCTGCGCCAGGCACTAGCCGTGGTTCGTGAACTGCGCGGTTAAACTACGCCCGCAGCGCGAAGGTCAGTGCGTCGGAGGCGTTATCGCCCACCACTGCGTGCAGGAAGTAATTGCCTTCCGGGGTAGCCGGGCGGTGGTTGCACTCGCCCGGCGCGGAATTCGTCTTCGACCATACAGCCTCAAAGTGGCGGGTCTGGCCAGCCTTGAATTCCTGATTACCGGTGATCACGGCTGGGTAGCAGTCGGTATCTGCCCACATGCGGTGGTTCGTGTTGAGATCATAAACCTCGAAGCGCAGCGGGTTCTCGTCAAGATTGACCGCGCAGTCGTGGTCGGTGGGGTTTTCGATAGACATGTAGAACGTCGGTTGGTCACCACCGGCGTAATAGGCTTTATCGCTGTGCGCGGTGACCCGCAAATTGTGTAGGTCGCAGGCGCCAGCAGCCGAGGTGGCCTCGTCAGCTTCTGGGTACGGCGATGGGCGCTCGTCGGCAGACTTCGCGCCTTCCCTGCCCTTCTTCGGGCGGTCCGATTCCTGCGAATCGTCAGCAGCATCGATGTCATCGGCTTCTTTCGCCGCACTGTCGTTGGCTGCCTCGTCCGCGTCCTTGTCTGCAGCCTTATCGGCTTTGCCGTCTTTTTCCTCCCGCGCTGCGGTGGCCGTGGCGGTTTGGTTAGCCGCCGAATCCGCAGCAGATTGCGGGTTCTCTTCGCTGCCACCACCGAAAATGGCGCTGAAGATCCAGACCAACAAAAGCACAAGCAAGAGAAGAACCGCCAGGCCTGCCATGCGGCGGCGTCGGTAAATTTCTTCTGGGAGGCGAGGTTGTCTTGGGGAAGTCACAGTTCCTAATTTATAACGAAACCGCCCCAGCCGGGCGCAAGCACAACGCGTGTCCTAGCCCAAGCGGTTGCTCGCTGCTTCTCGCGCGACACGGGGCCGGAGCTCTCTTAGGCGCCAAGCCCCGCTAATTATTGTTGCGCAGCTACGGCGAAAATTTTAGTGCACGCCGTTGAGCACGACCGGCTCCACCCGGCCCTCGCTCAGGTTGTAGCGCAGACCAACGATGCCCATAGACTGGCGAATCAACCCTTGGCCCAGCCCTGGAGCGCGCGCCATCAACTGGTACACGGTTTCGGTGATGTGCTGGCGCTCCACGTCTTCACGGGTAACCATCCCACGCTTGTTGGCTTCCGTCACGGACATCAGTACGCGTTCGACGATGGTGCGCTGGAAGCCATTCGGCGCGGAGCCTCCTTCGGCAAATTCCATGGTCGCGCGCACCGCACCGCAGGATTCGTGCCCCATGACTACCAGCAGGTTGACGTCGAATTTCTCGATGGCGTATTCCACCGAAGCAATGATCGAGCTATCAATGATTTGCCCGGCGGTTCGGATCACAAAGGCGTCGCCAAGCCCCAGGTCAAAAACCATTTCGACGGGAACTCGCGAGTCAGAGCACGAGAAGATGACCACGCGCGGCGACTGGCCAACGCTCAACAACGAACGGTATTCCGGGTCCTGATTTGGCCGCTCGGAGCGATTGGCGATAAACCGCTCATTGCCCTCCCGAAGGGCCTCCCACACTGCCTGCGGAGTCTTGGCCACATTCTGCATACTCACAACTTCTATTTTGTCCTAAACTATGCGCGATGACGAATCATTCGGAACCGATCTTTGCCACACATGCTTGTGCTGCCGCCCCAGACGCAACTACCTTGTTGCCCGAGCTGCGCAACTGGTTCGCCGAGCACGGCCGCGATTTGCCCTGGCGTGCACCAGAAACCACCGCATGGGGTGTTTTGGTTTCCGAGGTCATGAGCCAACAAACCCCCGTGGCACGCGTTGCACCGCAGTGGTTGGAGTGGCTAGAGCGGTGGCCCACCCCGCAAGATTTTGCCGCGGCCAGCCAGGCAGATGTGCTGCGCGCGTGGGGCCGGTTGGGGTATCCGCGGCGGGCGTTGCGGCTGTGGGAATGTGCGCAGGCAATTGTCGAGCGACATAACGGTGTAGTTCCGCGCGATGTGGATGAGCTGTTGGCGCTTCCCGGCATTGGCGATTACACCGCGCGGGCGGTGGCGTGTTTTGCTTTTGGTGTGAACGTTCCGGTGGTGGATACGAACGTGCGCCGGGTGTATGCGCGTGCGTGGTCTGGACAGTTCTTGGCGCCACAGCCAGCGAAAAGACAGTTGGCTCAGGTGGGTGAGTTGCTTGCCGACGGCCGCGGCCCGCAAACGTCGGTGGCTTTGATGGAGTTAGGCGCTTTGGTGTGCACGGCGCGCTCGCCGCAGTGTTCGGTATGCCCGCTTCATGCCGGTTGTGCGTGGGTGCGTGCTGGCTCGCCGGCGCCGAGTGAATCAGAGATGGCCGCGCAGAAAAAGCGGGTGCAGAAGTTCGCTGGCACTGACCGGCAGGTGCGCGGTAAGATTATGGCCGTGTTGCGGGAGGCTTCTGCGCCGGTGCCGAAGCCGGAAATTGATCTCGTGTGGCCGAAAGATGATCAGCGCGAGCGAGCCCTGCGTTCTTTGCTTGCCGACGGTTTGGTGCGTGAGGTTGCCCGTGGTGGCGAATTCACGCTGCCGGAATGATGCAGCAAAATAGCCCTGCCCCAAAATAGCCTCACGGCAAAATAGCTTCGCCACTGCCTTAGCCGGCTGGTCAGCCGGTGGGTTGCTCGGAGCACCTAAAGTGCCCCAGACCACCTCTTTTTGATTATCAAAACCAGCCCCAACCTGATAATCTTCAAATATCTAATTGATTATTTGAATAGAGGTTTATCATGCGCCGTTTCCTTCCATCCGCCCTCATCCTTACCACTGGACTCATCCTGTCCTCCTGCAGTACTGGGGACGCTGAAGACACCACTGCCAGCTCGGAGAATAATAGCTCCGCTATCACCCTCGATAACTGTGGCTTCGAGCTAACCGCTCATACCCCAGTGGAACGGGCCACGACCCTTGAACAAGGCGCCACTGACACTCTCCTTCTGCTCGGCGCCAAAGACCAAATGGTAGGCTACGGTCACCAAAAAGACGCGCCTCCTGAAGGTTACGATCTCGAGGGCATAAAAGAAATTAGCCCTAGTGCTCCAAACTCTGAGCAGCTACGAGATGCAGACACGGACTTCATCTACTCTCCGTTCGCACTCAACTGGACCGCAGACAATGCCGGAACTCGCGAAGAATGGGAAAACCTCGGCGTGGCAACCTACCAATCAAATGTCCAGTGTCCGGACTATGCTGACAACGCCGAGAAATCAACCTTCGACCTCGTAGCCAAAGACATCACGGAGCTCGGTACCCTCTTCGACCGCGAAGAAGAGGCCAAGTCCCTAATTGAAAAACAAAACCAAACCCTCGAAAATGCCGCCCAGGCCCCAGAGGGAACCACTTTCATGCTGCTTTATTCTTCCATCGGCGGTGCCCCCTACGTAGCAGGCGGCCCTTCCATCGTCACCGAAGCAGGAAAAGCAACCGGAATGAAAAATGTCTTCGGTGATCTCGATGAGGAATGGCCACAAATCTCCTGGGAAGCCGTTGCTGAGGCAGACCCAGACGTCATTTTGCTCGCGAATCTTCCCGGACGTGGAAAACCAGGCGATAAGTGGGAAGAAAAGGTCAGCGACCTTGAGTCCACCCCAGGCACCAAAGAAATGAAAGCTGTAAAGAACGGCACCTATGTCGTTGTCCCAGGCGTCGCCACGTCCGCATCGGGGCGCTCCTATGAACTCGTCGAAGAAGTTTCCAAAGCTATCAAGGACGACCTATTTGCAAATAAGAGCGAGTAATATTGCGTAAAACCTGGACTATCGCTGGAATTAGTGCTGCGACCCTCCTCGTAGCATTAGTTGGCTCGCTCACCGTGGGCTCAAGCTCCATGTCCTTCAGCGAACTCATTGGGCTGGTTGTTCCTTCGCAACCAAGCCCTTCCGCGCTGCGCACATCGATCCTGACGGAGCTTCGGATCCCGCGGATCCTTATGGCAGCCTTCGTCGGAGCAATCTTGGCAGTATGCGGTGTTGCAATGCAGGCTGTTACGCATAATGATCTCGCAGAGCCATACTTACTCGGTGTATCCTCTGGAGCATCGACAGGCGCCGTCATTGCGATCCTGTTTTCTACTTGGCAATACGGAATCATTTTCGGCGCAACCGTTGGTTCTCTCGCCTCTTTTGCTCTGCTGATGCTTTTACTCCGTAATACCGGAGGGGACGCAACAAAGGTAGTGCTCACCGGCGTCCTCATTGGCTTTCTTTTCCAATCTCTGACTTCTCTAGTCGTGACAGCCTCGGGCGACGCGGAATCTACTCGCAGCATCATGTTCTGGCTACTCGGAGTTCTAGGGGCAGCACGCTGGCCTACGCTATTTGCGGTGATGATTGTTGGCTCCATAGGAATGCTGATGCTTTGGGCGCTTTCCCGCCATCTAGATGCACTCTCTTTGGGTGGGGATACCGCCTCAACAATGGGCGTTCCTGTAGTCGCACTGCGCTACATTGTTCTTATTTGTGTTTCGCTGATGACCGCCACGACTGTGGCTTCCGTCGGCGCGATAGGTTTCGTGGGGCTAATTATCCCCCATGCCGTAAGAATGCTGAACGTACCAAAACATGCCAGCCTCATACCGTTGTCCGCACTCATTGGCGCTGTCACCCTAGTTATCGCGGATGCCTTTGCGCGATCCATTTTTGCACCCCAAGAACTGCCAGTGGGCGTAATTACTGCCCTCATTGGCGTACCGATGTTTTTCCTAATCTTGCGGAGAAAGCACTAATGCTCAAGGTAGAGAACCTCAAAACGGGCTTTCCGAATAAACCCGTAATCGACGACGTGTCTTTCGAGATCAAAAAACCCGGACTGGTAGGCCTCATCGGCCCCAATGGGTGTGGCAAGTCGACGCTTCTCAAGTCCATTGCTGGGGTGCAGCCCTTTGACGGAACCATTCACTTCGCAGGAAAACCGTTAAAATCCTATCCGCTGTCCCAACGTGTTCATGCCTTGTCCTATGTGGCCCAGAAATCAGGCCAACGGGTTACACTCACCGTCCGCGAGGTCGTGCAGCTAGGCCGCGATGCAGGCCGTATGCCTTTTTCAGCGCCACAGCCTGACGACGCAGAAATTGTTGATCGCGCGTTATTTCATTGCAGCTTAGAAGACATTTCTGATATGCGGCTGCATGAGCTTTCTGGCGGGCAAATTCAACGCGTCATGGTTGCACGGGCAATGGCACAGCAAGCAAACGTAATGCTTCTCGATGAACCAACCAATCACCTTGACCTGTACCACCAGCACAAATTAATGGATCTTCTATTCCATCTTGCGAAGGAACACGACATTGCCGTTGTTCTAGCAATCCACGATCTAGCGCTAGCAGCACGATATTGCGACCGGCTCCTACTGCTACACAATCAGAAGCTCCGGGCGGATGGTCCCCCCGAAGAAGTGCTGACTACTGAAATGTTAAGCACGGTATTTGAAGTAAAAGGGCAGCTGGAATACACCGCTGATGAAATACCCTTCTTGCTGGTCAAGCATCCCATTGATCATAGGAATTTGTAGACCTTGAGCAGTTAATAGACCCAGAAGCAAATGTGATAGGTGACTCAGTGACGTTCATGCTCTAAGCTGTCTTGCATGTATTTCACATCACAGTTTTCTAAGCAAAAGAGTAGTATTTCTGACAGCCCCACCACCTCCACTCACACGGGTTTTAGCAGCAGCATCCGCAAAGGGCTGTGCCTGATGGCCGCCAGTTTCCTGACTACTGGTCTTTTAGCCAGCGTGAGCACTTCCACGGCACACGCCAATGAAGCAGGTGCTCCTAGTCCCTCCGTCTACATTCCCGCACCACCGCCACCTGACGCAGCAGCCGACGCAGCACCGTCGCCACCCGGCGCAGCACCCGGTGAGCTGCTAGAAGCAACCGCGGCACCGCACCTGCTGAATCCCGGTGGCGAACATCTTCCCGGTTCCGCGCAGCGTATCCGCTACGCCTCAATCAATTCCAACGGCGAGCCCGTAGAGGTCACCGGCTACGTCATCGACCCCATTACCCCCTGGCAAGGTAACGGCCCCACCCCCACTATCGTCATGGCACCCGGAACCCGTGGAGCGGGTGATCTATGCTCACCATCCGCTGCACCCGACCTGATATCGGCGCTCGAGATCCACACTAATGCCGACGGGCTGCCTTATCTCAGCGTGAATGCAAACTATGAATTGCCCTTGCAGTATCTAGCCAATCTCGCGGGGATTCGCATTATTAGCACCGATTACATGGGCATGGGAACTCCAGACCACCACACTTATGTGAACTCAGTCGAAGAAGCCCACGCCGTCCTGGATGCCGCCCGGGCTGGATTGCAAGCAGCCGGGGCCCCAGCGGATTCTCCGGTTGGCTTCGCCGGTTATTCCCAAGGCGGAGGCGCGGCTGCAGCAGCCGCAGAACACAAAGCCAGCTACGCGCCAGAGCTGAACCTTGTGGGCACTTTCGCAGGCGCCCCGCCCGCGGACCTGCGCCACGTGTTGGAAGCCGTCGACAATTCGTCCATCGTGGCCGCCTTGGGTTACACGCTCAATGGATTTGTAGACCGCTACCCCGCGCTGCAACGAATCATCGACGAAGAATTCAACGAGGAAGGCAAACGCTTTTTACACGATGCAGAAATCAGCTGCATTGGTGATGCCACCATCAACTGGGGTTTTACGGATACCCGCACGCTAACCAAAAGCGGCGACTCCTTCTCAGAGGTGATCAACCGACACCCGGAACTCAGCAATTTAGTGGAAGCGCAAAAGCTGGGCACCCAGCCGGTATCCGGGCCCATCATGGTTTCTAATTCTGGCGACGATGATCTGATCCCCTTCGCCCAAGCCACCACAATGGCGCGCCAATATTGTGCACAAGGTGGCCAGGTGCAGTTTTTGCATACAGATGTCCCGCCTGTGTTGCCGCAGCTCAAGGCAGGCATTAACCACGCCCTACCGTTATTCACGGATATGCCCCAAGGTTTGCAGTATCTGATTGATCGTTTTCATGGCATCGCACCGCGCAATGACTGCGGCACGTTCTAGTTATTGCGGCGTTATTGCGGGGTTATTACGGCAAGTTCAAGTTTTGCCAAAACAAAAACAGCTGGCCTACCACCTCTTCTCGAGGGGCAGGCCAGCTGTTTCGCCGTTAGGACGTCGTTAGGGAGCTGTTCGGGCTACGGCGAGCAACGCCGTGCTAGCAGGAGCAAACGCCGAGCTGCCGAGTAAAACCCCAAGCTGGCGGGCCAACGCCGTGCTGCCATGCTTTTAGTCGCGCTGCGGCTGTGGCTGTGGGCCAGCCGGACCATCCGAATCATCAGAGTCGTCCGAACCACGCTCGTCTTCTGGGCGTTCCAGCAAAGCGCCGGAACCACCGTTGTTTGGCGTATCTGGGCTCAACGTATCTGGCTGACCATTCGGATCACCAACGGTGCCCGGCTGATCATCTGGGTTATCCCCATCGGAACCAGAACCGCCCTTGCCGTCGTTATCATCCTGGTCGTCGGAACCAGCGGCATCGCCTGACTCGGTTGGGTTCTCTACTTCACGAACGTCATCCTCGTCCAACTCACCGAATTCTTCTTCCGGCAGTGGCTTTGGACGCGGGCTGAAGGTGAACGTGCCCTTCTTCTTGTTGTCTTCGTCGAAGCCTTCCACGTCGACAGAGATGATTTCGCCGGCCCCCAACTCGCCGAACAAAATTTTCTCCGACATTGGGTCTTCGATTTCCCGCTGGATGGTACGACGCAGCGGACGAGCACCCAGTACGGGATCGAAGCCACGGCGAGCCAACAGCTTCTTCGCGTTCTCGGACAGCTCGATGTCCATGTCGCGGTCATGCAACTGCTTGGCGACGCGGCCGATGAGCAGGTCCACCATTTCGACGATCTGCTTTTGGTTCAACTGGTGGAAGACGACGGTCTCGTCGATACGGTTCAAGAACTCTGGGCGGAAGTGCTTCTTCAGCTCTTCGTCGACCTTGTTCTTCATCCGGTCGTACTGGGAATCCGGGTCGAATTCCGACTCCGAAGAAAAGCCGAGGCCAACAGCCTTGGAAATATCGGAGGTGCCCAGGTTAGAAGTGAAGATCAGCACGGTGTTCTTGAAGTCCACCTCACGGCCCTGGCCGTCGGTCAAGCGACCTTCTTCCAATACCTGCAGCAAGGTGTTGTAGATCTCCTTGTGTGCCTTTTCGATCTCGTCGAAAAGCACCACGGAGAACGGCTTACGACGAACCTTCTCGGTCAACTGGCCGCCTTCTTCGTGGCCCACGTATCCCGGAGGGGCACCGAACAAACGGGAGGCCGTGAAGCGGTCGTGGAACTCCGACATGTCGATCTGGATCAGATCGTCGTCGTTACCGAACAGGTAGTTCGCCAGCGACTTCGACAACTCTGTTTTACCCACACCGGATGGACCGGCGAAGATGAAGGAACCGGATGGCCGGTTTGGATCCTTCAGCCCTGCACGGGTGCGGCGAATCGCACGGGAAACAGCCTTGACGGCTTCGTCCTGGCCGATGATGCGCTTGTGTAGTTCTTGCTCCATGTTGAGCAAACGGCTGGACTCTGTTTCGGTCATGCGCAGCGCCGGAATGCCGGTCCAGTGCGCAAGCACTTCTGCGATCTGGTCCTCGCCTACCTCAGCGATGTCTTCCAGGTCGTTTTCACGCCACGCCTTTTCCTTCTCCGCGCGCTCTTCGTTCAACTTACGCTCGCTATCGCGCAGGCGCGCCGCCTTTTCAAAGTCTTGGCCGTCGATAGCGGCTTCCTTGTTACGACGAACCTCTGCGATGCGCTCATCAACCTCACGCAGGCTTTCTGGAGCGATCAGTCGCTTGATGCGCATGCGTGCACCGGCCTCATCGAGCAAGTCGACGGCTTTGTCTGGCAAGAAGCGGTCATTGATATAACGGTGTGCGAGCTTCGCCGCAGCCTCAAGGGCATCATCGGTATAGGAGACACGGTGGTGTGCCTCGTATTTGTCGCGCAGCCCCTTGAGAATCAGCACGGTGTCTTCCAGTGATGGCTCTTCAACCTTCACCGGCTGGAAGCGACGCTCCAGAGCAGCGTCTTTTTCAATGTGCTTGCGGTATTCCTCCAAGGTGGTGGCACCAATGGTTTGTAGCTCACCGCGCGCCAGTTTCGGCTTCAGCAGCGACGCAGCATCGATGGCGCCTTCGGCAGCACCGGCACCAACCAAGTTGTGGATCTCGTCGATGAACAAGATGATGTCGCCACGCTGGTTGATTTCCTTCAGCACCTTCTTCAGGCGCTCTTCGAAGTCACCACGGTAACGCGAACCAGCAATCAGCGAACCCAGATCGAGCGAGTACAGCTGCTTATCCTTCAGGGTTTCTGGCACCTTGCCGTTAACGATATCCAGGGCCAGGCCCTCTACGACGGCAGTCTTACCAACACCAGGCTCACCAATCAGCACCGGGTTGTTCTTGGTACGGCGCGAAAGCACCTGCATGATGCGCTCGACCTCAGAATCACGGCCCACAACCGGGTCCAGTTTGCCTTCCTTCGCAGCCTGCGTAAGGTTACGGCCGAACTGATCCAGCACCAGCGAATTAGAGCGGTCGCCCTTACCACCGCTACTGGAACCGCCGCCCATGGACGGGCCAGCACCGGCACCTGCCAGGCCACCACCGCCGGGTGCGGAAGAAGAACCGCTACCGGAACCATCCTGGTTACCGCCTTCATAACCGGACAGCAACTGAATAACCTGCTGACGAACGCGCGGCAGATCAGCGCCCAACTTGGTTAATACCTGCGCGGCAACGCCTTCGCCCTCACGGATCAGGCCAAGCAGCAGGAATTCAGTGCCGATATATTTGTGGCCCATTTGCAGGCCTTCACGCAAGGAAAGCTCCAAGACCTTCTTTGCTCGTGGAGTAAATGGGATATGTCCGCTGTGCGGTTGGGATCCCTGTCCGATGATCTCTTCGACCTCATTGCGGACATCGTCTAAGGAGATATCCATCGATTCCAGGGCCTTAGCAGCAACCCCTTCACCTTCGTGGATCAGACCAAGCAGAATGTGCTCGGTACCGATGTAATTGTGGTTAAGCATGCGAGCTTCTTCTTGCGCCAAAACAATGACGCGTCGAGCTCGGTCCGTAAACCGTTCAAACATGTGCTCTGAGTTCTCCCTAACCGATTTGCGATATGTTCCACCCACCATAACGCGCAACTATCACCGACCCTTCCCGTTTTGCGAATCGATTCGCCGGATTTCGGTATATCCGCAGGCTAAGGGCCTGTTCGCCTGTAGCGAACACCCTGTTTACGGAGGTTTTGCACAGCAAAAAGCGACGCCCGGAGTGGAGGTAATCCGGGCGTCGCTCGTGTTCCAGGCGGCAAACAGGAACAGGTTTTAGTTCGCCAAAGCAGCGGGCTCTTCGCCCAAACGCGCCTTCTTTACGTACTCGATCTCTTCATCCAGCTCATTAGCCGCACCCCGACGGCGAGAAGCGTAAATTACCAGCGACAATCCCGTCGACAAGAGCGCGAAGACCAGCAGACCACCGAGACCGCCCCAGAAGGTGGCGTCGTACAGGCCATCCGTCACGCGCATAAAGGCATCCCGCGTGTAGCTCATTGGGTGGAAGTTGTGCAGCAACCGCAGCGGAGCCGGCGTGGTATCCAGCGGCCAGATACCACCGAACACGAACAACCCCAGCGCAAAGAGACCCAACGAGAACACCCCGCCGTACATACGGCCGAACAAGATGCGCAGGAACTGGAACACCGCCGAACCAGTAACGGCCGTGAGCGCCAGCACCCCGATAGCGGCTACCCAATTATCCGGCGACCAGCCCAGAGCAACGGAGAAGCCAGCGAAAAAGCCGATCACCGCGAAGTTCACCAGCGAAATCAACCCCAGCGCCCGCAACACAGGCCCCAGCACGGTGTAGCTGTTTGCGCGCTTGCCGACGATGTGTGGCAGCAGCGTCGACAGCAACGCCATGGCTAGGTAGCCAAAGACGACGATGACCAAGATCGCTGCACCAGCAGTGATGTTCTTGACGGTTGGGTCGGACTCATCAGCCACGGTTTGCACTGGGTGCACATTCGACGCGGTGAAGTTGATCGGCACCGCAATATTGGCAGCCGAAGTTTCTGGCTTGCTGATCTTCGGTGCCTTCGCAGCGCCTTCCGCCAGCTTGGTGGACAGTTCATTCGTACCGTCTTGCAAACGAGTCATGCCGTCCAGCAACTGGCCGCCGCCATCGTTTAGTTTGGTGGTGCCGTCTTTCAGGCGACCGACTCCTTCGGTCAGCGAACCCGTGCCCTCGTTCAGACGGGTTGCCCCGTTATCCAATTGACTAGCACCATCGGCCAAACGGCCCACACCCCCGTTGAGCTGCGTGATACCATCGTCCAAACGGTGCGCACCATCCTGCAGACGCAACACACCAGCCCGGTAGCGCGCATTCGGGTCCGCCAGGTTGTAGTGCAGCTGGCCGGTGCCCTCCCGCAGGCGGTTGAGCTGGTTAACCATGTTCTGTTGATTAGCAGGATCCAAGCGGCTGACAATCCCCGCCAGTTTCTCAGCTTCCGCGTGAGCACCGAAGGTATGCAGCACATCAATAATTGGCTGCATATCCGGCAGTGCACCTTGCACCTGCTCCAGTAGCGGCAACAACATACCGGTCAACTGGTTCACACCGGCATCAATCTGCCCGGCGCCGTCGGCAAGCTGATCAGTGCCAGCCAGCAACTGATCCATGCCGTTGGCCAACTGGGAAGAGCCATCCTGCAGGCGGGCAGCACCATTGCTCAGTTCGCCCACTCCGGTGGTCAGTCGCGTGGTGCCAGCTTTCAAATCCGTGGTTCCCTGGTGCAAGCGTCCGGCACCATCCTGTAGGTCAGAAGCGCCCTTATCCAAACGCGAGATACCGTCAACCGCCCGCGCACCACCGTCTTTCAGCTGGGTAGCACCGGCATCCAAACGCCCGGCGCCGTCGGCAGCCTTGGTTATTCCCTCGCTCATGCGCCCTAGGCCATCAATAACCTGCGTGGCGTATTTTTTGGAGATCGCATCGGCGACCTTGTTTTGCACCTGCGGGATCAAACTATTGGTAATCACCGCACCGTTGGTGCCATAAAAGTCATTTTCAGCGAAGTGGATATTAGGCTGACGCGGGTTGTCGCTAATGATGGTCACGGCATCATCTGAGAATTCTTTCGGAATCGTAACCACAAAAAGGTAATCGCCGCGGGTCAGGCCTTTTTCGCCTTGCTCTCTATCAACTTCCGCGAAATTCAGATAGTCCGTTTCCAGCAGGCCTTCTACGACCTGGTCACCGTAGTTGATGTATTTGCCGTCGCGGTCGACACCTGCGTCTTCATTCACAACCGCGAGCGAAACATTCCGCAGGTACTTCGATGGGTCCCACATCGCCCACATGAAAGTCGCTGCACCAACCAGTGGCAGGACGAGCGTGAGCACCACCAGGATGCGCGTGATGGTTGATTTCGGACGCCAGTCGAGCATCCTGTGCCACAGGTTTTTCTCTCCTGCAGCGTGATCAGCAGTACTCACAAGAAGACACCTCCACTATCTGTCTGCGAGAGTTAATAGGTCCTGCCGGTGCTGTGTCGCCGCCCGTGGCATCCACGTGCCGCGTTGTGCACCAGCTTCACACTTGCTTGGAAAACAAAACATAATTGCTTACAAGAGCGAAGTTTTAAAATCCACAATTAGTTTATTTTCCCTAGCAAATGCGTTAGAATCTTATAGCACACCACGGAAATTTTCCTATTCTGTGATGTGCAACACTATAGTATCGGAGAATTTAGGGAGTCGCGATATAACGAGTATCCAAATACTCGTTGATGCCTTCAGCACCGCCCTCGCGACCAAAACCAGACTCCTTGATGCCACCAAACGGCGCGGCAACATCAGAAACACCCCCGCGGTTGATAGCCACCATGCCCGCATTCAACTCATGCGCCAAACGCTCCGCCGTATGCACATTCTCGCTATAGCCGTACGCAGCCAAGCCCACAGAAGTGTCATTAGCAGCAGCGATGGCGTCGTCCAGATCGGAATAAGTAGTAATCGCCACCACCGGGCCAAAGATCTCCTCGCGCAAAATATCCGCGTCCGTAGGAATATCTGACAACACGGTTGCCGGGTAGAAGTAGCCCTCGCCTTCCGGCACTTCCCCACCAGTGTGCACGGTGGCACCAGCCTTGCGGGCATCGTCGACCAGCTTAGCGATGCCATCGCGCTGCGCCGCAGTAATCATTGGGCCCAGACCGACGCCCTCATCCAAGCCATGGCCAGTGCTTACTTGCGCCAGCTTCTGCGTGATACGACGAGTGAATTCCGCAGCCACATCCTCGTGCACAATAAAACGGTTGGCCGACACGCACGCCTGCCCACCGTTACGCATCTTCGCTGCATACGCGCATTCCAGCACGCTGTCCAAATCCGCATCCTTGTGGATAACAAACGGCGCGTTACCGCCCAGCTCCATCGAAGTGCGCTGCAGGTTCTTCGCCGATTGCTCCACCAAAATCTTGCCGACGCC
>NZ_LZMN01000058.1:0-13389 GCF_001665955.1 Corynebacterium sp. EPI-003-04-2554_SCH2473622
TTTTGGGCGGAAGTATGTCTCGCTACATCCTAAGGTGGTGCGTGTGTCCTCATTGTCCCTGTTGGGGTGGTTGTGTGGGAACAGCGGAACGATGTTGTGGCACATCAGAGCCTTGAGGGGCGGAAGGATGTCGTGAAACAGAGCGGAACGATGTCATGGAATCAGACACCTCAGGCCGCACAACTCCAACCTCGGTACAAAGTTATTGAGTACTTTGTACCGAGGTTTTCGTATGTCTGCTTATGCTTTTGAGATCAGGGGGCGTTGAGCCTGCGGATGGCTTTTGTCATTTAATCCCTTTTGTCACCGCTGTTGATTCTGTTGTGATGTTATTCGCTTGCATTCGCCGCGTGGATTGGCTACAGGGTTAGTTTCTCGGAGGCGGTTGTGGGGGAGCAGACGCTGAGTTCGCGTTATGAAAAAGTTTGCGACCTCTCGTTTTCCGTCCTATAGGGGTATTAAACGGGGGGGGGTAAATGTGAATCGATCGAACCTTGTTGTCATTGCATCTAGCAAAACCTTAAAGTTAACTCCGAATGGCCGTAAAACGTGGCCATTGGTTGATTTAAATTCATATAGGCACTGCTGAAAAGGCAGGAAAGTACCTGTTTCCGTGAGTGGAGAGTTTCTGGTCCTTTCATTTCCTTAATACCAGTGTTCTTGTTTGAAAGGACCTTACATGGCAAAAGCCATTTCGAAGCCGCTCGCTCTAGCGGTTGCAGTCGGCTTGACTCTTGGTGGATCGTTCGGCGCTGGCGCTCCTGCATTCGCGCAGAACCAGGTCAACGAACCAAACCGTGCTACGGCAGCACCAGCCGCGTCGCAGATTGCTAATGGAAACGTCTTCTCGCTGACAGTGCATAAGAAAGCGAATGCACCGACGCTGCGTAACGCGACTGGTGAAGTAGACCCACAAGCTGGCGGCGAGGGGGTAGACGGCGTGCGCTTCCAAATTCAGAAACTGGAAGGCAACGTTCGTAACCAGGCTGAATACAACCGATTGGTTAACCTGACCAATGATTACAATGGCGGCAACCGTGATCAGCAGCTAACATTTGATGGGCAGCCACGGACCGGTACCACTAGCGGCGGTGGAAATCTCGAATTTGCGAATTTGCAAGCAGGTGCCTACTTGGTCACCGAACAGGATTCCCAGGTTTCAGGGTTGTTGCCTGGCAAGCCATTCATTGTGATGGTGCCGATGACAAACTCAGCTGGTAATGCTTGGAACGACCATGTTCATGTTTATCCAAAGAACTCCCAGGTCAGCGTCAAAAAGCAGGTTGTTGACCGCAGCAAGCACGCAGAGAAAGCCGCCGATGCTGAAGCAGGCGAAAACGCACCAGCGCTTAACCGCGCCTCGGACGTGGAATACACCCTTACCGGTGTCGTGCCTTCCGCGCCAGCGGGACAGAAGCTGAAGAACTTCACGCTGACAGACAAGTACAACAACACGGAATTGCGCTTCGACGACGGCTTTGTGCAAAGCGTTGAGCGCGTTCCTGCAGGTAGTCAAGACTCAGCCGCCGGCACTGCACTTGCTTCCGGGCAGTGGGAGATGGTGCAAAACGCTGACACGCGAGACCTGCCAGCCGGTGCTAATGCCACATTGTCGATCGTTGTTGCTGACCCCGAAGCCGCAGGCCTGCAGCCGGGAGATACCCTGCGTGTCAAGGTTAAAGCCACTCTGCTGCTGGCAGAGGACCAAAACATTGAAAACCACCTCGATTCCACTGGATTCTTCCGTAATCCGGGTCAAGATGTTGGCGACGAGGATGAGCCGGATTTCGATACCCCTGATGACAAGGTCAACACCTACATCGGAAAAATCAAGGTAGTCAAACATGAAGAGGGAAATAACGATGTCCGGCTGGCCGGAGCACGCTTTAACCTCTTCGAATGTGGCAACAAGGATGCAATTATCGACACTGGTGTCACGAATAATCAGGGAGAGCTCCTGTTTGATGGCATTCATGTGTCTGATTTCGCGAACAATGCCGACGTGGACGCCATTGAATACTGTTTGGAAGAAACGGTAGTACCGGATGGCTATACCAAGGTTGACGGCGAAATTCGTGTGACGCTGTATCGTCAGCAATCTCAGAACAACCCAGAAGACCAAGACGGTGCCATTCGTCTGGTTTCGAAGTCTGTTGCTAACAAGCCGAACTCTGAGGTTCCACTTTTGCCATCGACCGGTGGAATGGGTATCTTGCTGGTGGCTCTGCTTGGTCTTGGAATCATCGCCGGTGGTGTTTACGCCGCTCGTCGTAATTCTGCAAAGGCCTAATGCCTTGATTAGCTCATAAAGCTTGAGCTGAAGCGTTCGTCTTCACGTGCAGGGTAGTCACTGTTTAGCTGCCCTGCAAACAAAGACAACTGTATGCCCGGCGCAAAAAGTGTCGGGTTTTAGTGAATCCTTAGCAATTTTTTACTATAAAACTTTATTAAATTAGCCGTTACCCAGAAAGACCGGGGTTTAGCCACGATGACCCTTGCCACCCGTGAGCTTGCAACGCCTGACCAGGCACAACAAACGTCAGTATTTCGGCGCGTCGTAGTACCCGCGCTTATCATCCTGGTGGGAATTTCCGTACTTCTCTATCCGGTGGTTTCGACCCAGTGGAATAACTACATCCAGCGCAAAGTCGTTGAAGACTATAGCTCGCAGATTCAAGACCTCCCTGAAGAGCAGCTGAACGCAGCTATCGAAGCAGCACACGAATACAATGCCAACTCTATTGGTGGCCCAATTCTGGACCCTTGGCTTGCTCGGGTTTCCGAAGACAACCTGGACTATCAGCATTACATGGAGCAATTATCTGGGTTGCCAGCAATGTCTCAGGTCTCGATCCCGTCAATTGAATCCTCATTACCGGTGTATCACGGGACCACAGAAGAAGTGCTGCAAAAAGGTTTAGGCCATCTTTACGGAACCTCATTGCCGGTTGGAGGGGAAGGCACGCACTCGGTTATCACGGGGCACACCGGCCTGACGACGTCAACGATGTGGGACAACCTCATCGATTTGAAAGAAGGCGACGCGGTTTACGTCAACACCTTCGGCCAGAAGATGAAGTACCAAGTGACCTCCACAGAGGTAGTGCTGCCACACGAAACGGAAAGCCTGGCACAGCAACCAGATAAAGATCTCATTACTCTGATCACCTGTACGCCTTATGGCGTGAACTCCCACCGCTTGCTTGTCCACGCTGAGCGGGTCCCGCTTGAGCCTGAAGACGAAGCCGCATTCAACCAAAAAAACGGTATCTTGCAGTGGTGGATGTGGGCATTGTTGATCGTCGCTGCGTTAGCTATCGCGTTTTTGATCCATTGGATCCGCAAAGAACGTCGTAAAGCAGCTGCGGCTACCAGTGATGATGCTGTTGCCGACGATGCGGAGGCCGCGGTGTTGAGCAGGACCACGCGTACGGGCTTGAACGCCACCGAAATGCCCAAGGCCGGAAGGCATCGTCGTGAAAAATAGTCTTTCGACAACGAGTTTGGCTGTCGCAATCGCAGCTGGCGTGATGTTTTCCGCACCGCTTGCGGATGCTGACCAGCGAGTTATTAGCGGTAATGATAAGAACTTATCGGCGGATTCGATGGATGCTGCTCGCGCGCAAACATTGAACATTAAGAAGCTACCCAGAAACCCGCACGACGATCCGATTCCTAATGCGAAGCCGTTTGGCGGCGTAGAGGGGTTGACCTTTCGCTTGTCAAAGGTCAATGGAGTAGATGCGACAACCGAGCTTGGCCGTGAATCCGCGAAGAAATATACGGTGCAACGCGCACGCCATGAGGGCTTTAGTGAAAGCCGCGAAGAGAAGACGAATGCGAAGGGTGTAGCGGTGTTTAATGACCTTGGCCCTGGTTTGTACCTCATTGAAGAATTTGCTCCTGATGATGCGCATGAATGGCGGCTTTCCAGCCCACAGCTGGTGATTTTGCCGCTGGGTGATGTCATGGGCGAAAACTACAGCTACGAGAATGTTTTGGTTACTAAGCCTGAACCTACAGAGCCGCCGACGACTCCACCCGGCACGCCTGAGGATCCGGGCACACCGCCTGGTACTCCGGGGAAACCTAGTACTCCACCGAGCACACCACAAGAGCCGGGAGAGCCAGGGGAACCCGGAAGGCCAGATGATCCGGAGGCTCGAGGTAATCCTGGTGGTGGAGAGAAAACCCGCGGCGGTGGCGATGGTGAGTTGGCCATTACCGGCGCGAATGTGCTTTGGGCATTTCTAGCCGGTGTTGGGCTAATCGTGTTCGGGTTCGTGCTTATGCGAAAGAAAAATTAACATGAAAAAAGTAGATTTGTATTCGACGTATTCGCGACCCAGGTTGAATTTAGCCGCTGCGTTCTTGGTTATTTGGGGCTTGCTGGCGTCGATTTTGGTGATTCCTGCATTTGGTCAAGAGGAAACCCAGTCGCCAGAAACTAGCCTTGAAGAATTTAGTGACAATGAACAATTAGTCGACGATTCAGCAGCTGAAACCCAACTGAGTCCAGATTCTGAAATTGCCGAGACAATCGCACCTTTTGACACCACGACGAGCAATTCCGCAGGCGAACCGACCATTCATGTTGTTAGGTCTGGAAGCACTGATGAGATTACTGTTCATGAAGATGAAGGCGATATGCTGCAGTATTTATCGTCTGACATGATTTTGGGTCTCGTGCGTGACGGAGTCGGAGAAATCTCTAGCGTTGACAAGATTAATGCAGATGGTTCAGAACTTGAAGCGACAGCATACACTGTCATACAGCATGATAGTCGAGAATTCATCCTGATCGATGCTGAATCACTGTCTACAATTCCGCCCCAAAATATGAGTTTCAACGTTGAGGCTGATTATGAAGCAGATTATCGAATGGCGTTGTTACACGAATTGCCGAGCCGCTTTGATCTGCAGGAGCAGGGGATTTTTGCCGAAGAGCATACAATTGATTCGCAAGTTGATCTTACCCACCGCTCCGCCGCACAATGTGAGCCGACAGGTACTAAAACCTTTCAATCTCAAGCGGTGACTATCGGTGATGTATCAACACAATACGCTAATGTAAGGCGAGTCACTTTGAATGGGTTGCGGCCCGGTAGTATTGTGAACGAAATCCAGCTGAAGTTGCGTTCAGGCCAATTTATCGCAACTCCATCAGCATCGCTAATTCGTGATCGCGAAGGAAAGCTAATTTCCGGGAATGGGGAGGTATTTAACGTCTCTAGTGAGATCTCGCGTGATAAACGCACGGTCAACCTCAGGTTTAATAACCAAGAGGTGGGCAAAGAAGGCAGGATTGACGTTCGCGTTCCTTCCTCAAGGAGTCGTCAAAGAGACTATGAATCAGCTCAGGTAAACACTGCTCCACGTCTTGGAAACCCTTATCGTTCACCGCAGAGGGAGGAAGATTTAGCATACCCTAATGGGCCCCGAGCGTTAACGGATCAAGAGAAAAAAGAAGGCACGAAAATTTATGTATCGGTCTCACGAAATTCGCAAAATGCGAATGACCGGGACCGTGACAGAATGGATCAAACCGTCCTAGCTATTCAAGAACACGGGCAGAGTGACTTTTCTGAGCGTGGCAATAGCGGCTGGATATATAATGCTTTAGCGTATGATCCAGACGATGACTGGCTATATGGAGTAAGCCAGTACCGAGGGAAACCAGAAAATCCTTGCTTTCCTTCGGGGCATTTACTTCAAATCAACCCCTTAGATGGTTCCGTGCGAAACCTAGGTCCTCTGTTGGATTCTAATGGCAACGATATATTCGTAAACGAAGGCGACAGGAAACTATTGAATGCCGGGGCGATCTATGATCGACACCTTTATGTATCCAATTCTTCTACTTCGGGCAGCAGGACAATGTATAAAATTCCCCTTCCGTCGGACGGGAATTTTACTGCTGGCAAGCCTCGCATTGTGAAGCTAAATTATCGAGTTTATTCCGAAGATTACGCAAGACTGTCCTCACACCCTCAATATGTATGGGGCTTGGTGAGTCCCGGAGCGTTGGGTGGTAATGGGGCGGACCATCTCAAGAAATATCCACAGAATCAGGTTGTGGTGGAACGCCTAGATTTGCAAAATGGTAGCGTTCAGTATTATCCGTTGTCAGACTCACAGTTGACTGCACCAAATGGTGAAAAACTCATACAACAGACAACTTGGGGCAAAGCATGGACATACGGAAATGGCAACCTCGGTTTCGCCCCCGGTGGGCAGTCCAGGGGGGTCGGGGGCGCTCAAATCAGCGTGAAAAATCCAGCTGGAGGTCCCGAATTTAAAGTTGAACAGATCCTGTGGAACGTGCCGTTTTCTTACAACACAGATGCATCGAGTAACGCGAACCGCTACCCAGCCCCAACCAGTGATCTGACTGTGAATAAACGTCACCTGGGCGGCCAACTCGACGTAGTGGATAACGCAATCCTGCAGCAGCTAAAACGCTACCTTTCCGACCAACCTGGATATAACTATTGGGCAATTGAATTGAAGAATTCTGGCGATACCGTGGTATCAGGTTCTTCAATTAGAGAACATTTACCTGATGTATACGATCCACAAACACTGGTTGCTAGTTACCTCACCTTGGATAATCGCCTTGAGCCGGTTAATCCAGGGGTGCCTGTTCGAATATCTAAGGAATATTTGGAAAACGAGGACGGGTCGAATACAGCCCAATTCGGTGTTGGACAAATCCAACCTAATCAAACGGTGAGGGTCTACATCGCGGTGCGGTTTAAGCAAGGGAGGAATGAATGCAAAGCTAATACAGTCAGTGTGTTAAACAACGACCAAGATAGCAACCCGGACGACAACCAATCGACAGCAGCTTGTATTCAGGACCCGAAGATCGGATTTGAACTCCACAAGGTTGATGCCAGCGAGCTTGATAGCTCATTGCCCGCTCAAAAGTTAACCGGCGGTAACTTTGTGCTCCTCAATGCGACGAAAGAAGATGGCAGCGTAAAGGCTGAAAGTGAGGTGAATTGGAACGCGGCGACACATCCATCGAACCCTGACGTCACAGAAATAAGGGAATCAGAGGAACGACCCGGGGAGTATCGTGCAGCGAATGATTTGGAAGTTGGAAAGTATTATTGGCTGATTGAAACACAAGCGCCAACTGGGGCCGATGGCAAGAGGTATAGCTTGTTGACGAAGCCCGTATTATTTCACTTAGTGCGGAAACCTAATACTGGCAATGCGCGTGTCCTCTTTTTCGACGACACAGCTGCGAATACTGGCCGACAAGAGTGGACAAATAAACATCCAGTGGCAAATATGTATTCTGGGCAGCAAGCCAAAGACAAAATAACGATTAAACTAGCAAATATACAGCAAGGCGAAATGCCACTTACGGGTGGTGCCGGAATTTGGCGGCTCACGATCATTGGTCTGCTCGTTATCTTGGTCGGTGTGTTCGGTGCACTTAGTCGTCGGAAAGTAGCGATTATCAGCTAGTGTCGCAGGGTAAGTATTTGGATTGCTTGATCTCAGCGTTACGTACGATTTGCGCAGGGTAGTAATTCAAATCCTTACCGGCCCCGAGGCCGGTAAGACTATATTGAACTTATGGCAACCAATCTACGAGTCGATAAATAAAAACAACGACGAAAACTCGAGCTCCTACGCAAAGTACACACTCGCCTCATCTGCTTGCTGGCGAATGCAAAACTGGCAAAGCTGTGTGAAAGAACTAATTCGACGGAAAATTCCATCGGATTTGTCGTGAGGAAGCCTTGCTGAGCTGTCGCCGAGAACAAGCGTAAGAGCTTTCCAGGAATTAGTCATCGAGGAGTTCCTGCTGGCTAGTATCCGGGCGACATGCGTGCGTTGTACTTCTAGTTGAATTAGACCACGTATGGCACGAGGTTCCGATATTGCAACGATATTAACGGATGCAACCACGAAGTGGTTGCAATTCTGGAGTATGGGAAGCTTGATGCGCCTGCGGTGACCGAGCTGACTGGACTCGTGTGTTTTATACGTGATTGTTGTCCCCGAATGATCCTTATCGAAAACGGGCCTGAATCAACTGTTGATGCTCTCGTTCGCCAATGGTCATGACGCTACAATAAATTCGGTCCATAGTCCCCGTGGGGTACCTCAGTGCACGGCAGTATGAGCATCGATGGAAGCGGGAAAATTTGGTCAACGCTAACCTAAGAGAACCCACTGCTAAGGCTAGTCAATTAAAACAAGACAAGTTTACTTATACTAGATTATCTGTCTTGCAGTGAATGGTTTACCTGAATGAAAGTTCTGACAAAATCCAAGTGAATTATATTTTTCAGCGTTGCGTGTGGTAGAACCGAAGCTAGTTCAGCTTCTTATTAAAAACGGAAAACGACTTGAAAAACTCAAAGAATGATAAAAGTACGACCAATAGTCCAAGTGGTTTGAGTAAAATCTCAGTGGTGATCTCAGTTTTTTCTATTTCAATTGCCGCACTGAGCCTTCATGAGAGTCGGTCAAGTCAAGAATATATTGAGGAACATGACGCTGTTAGGAAATACCAGGTTGCAGTCAAGGAGGTTGAATCGTCTAGTTATGGTTCTGAAACTCACGATCTCAAATTAGAAGTCTTTAATGGCACCGACTATGTGATGACGCAGATTCAACCGTTAGTGCCGGCTGTTGTTGACGGCTTAACCTATGGGCAAATTGGCAGTTTAGGGCCTGGCCAGAAAACTTCGGTTAATCTCCGTTTTAGCGCCGACACATGGGAACAAATTCAGGATTGTAATCTTGGAATTTTATTTACTACACCAACAAGTGATGACGGATTTAGCGAAAGTCGTAAAGTATTCGAAACCACACAACCTCCCTCTGAGCAAAAGCCAGGGGATGTGTGTTTCGTTGATAATTTCAGACCTGCTGATACATTTCAACCGTTAGATTGATGCTTATTAAGATGAAACGACCTGGGCTTAGTTCTTATCTCAGCTAAGGAGGGGGTGGGCACTATACCTATAAGTATTTCGTCGAGTTCAAGGAGAAAGCGGTACATCAGATCATCGCAATGGTTCGCCTGGAGTCTCGCTCATTGCAGCGCGCTTAAATAGAAGTCGGCAAGTTCCTTGGTGTATTCCACTAGACGTTGCGGTCTTGGTCCCAGCACCGTTCCGAAATGCGTGATAACTCTGACGCGTCAGGCGGTGAAACAATGAAAAGGAAAGTTTAAACGCCTACGCCGGGAAACCACGAGCTGAAACGAGTACACGGGATTCTGAAGACTGCTTCGGTTTTCCGCAGCAGAACCGACGACCCCACAACCGTATGATTTCCCACATCGGCACGTAAAAGGAATAGTGGGGCCCGAGGCCATCTGCCGAGTCTGGTCTGGGCTGGATTAGATAGACCACACGGTTTGATCGTGTCTTCCGTTATAGCCCCCGATGGGCAGGAAGACTGGTAACTATAGAGAAGTTTTCGAAGCACACCCCTGAGCAGATTGTAGCCAAGCTCGACAAAGCTCAGTCCATGAAGGCCTCGGGTAGTACCGTGGCCGAAGTCTGCCGTGACCTTGGCGTCAGCGAGGCAACCTACCATAGCTGAGTCAAGCAGTATGGCGATATGTCCCGCAGTAAAGCCCGCCGCTTTAAAGAGCTGTAGGAAGAACAACGCTAAGTTTCAGCGGTTGCTCGGGGAAGCTGCGTTGGAAAAGATGCTCCCGGAGGATCTTGCGGAGGCAAATTTCTGACCCGGCACGCAGATATGAAGCTATCGATTACGCACTATCCGTGGGTTATTCGGTGTGCTTGCCCGCCGGGTTGTCGAAGTATCCACAACCGCGTACTACAACGCCGGCAAACACCACCAGGAGCCTGGCGTGGAGAAGTGCGCCGCTGTGCGGGGTGGCACGCCTCGGGTGCTGCGTATCGATAATGACCCGGAGTTCATTAGCCATGAGATGACTCAAAGGGCAGCCAAGCAAGACACAGTTGATGCGTTCATCCCACCGGGAATGCCCTGGCATAACGGGTTTGTGGAGTCCTTCCACAAGCGACTACGTGACGAGCTGCTAGAAAGACGAGATGTTCGGCTACCCCGCTCATGCGTCACGCTGTCTGTAACTGTGGTCACAGTATTATAATCCCCATCATCCTCATTCGAGCCTGGGGGTTATCCCGTCGACTGAGTACGCCAAATAACGGCACTAACCCCAGGAAGGTACTCAAACCGCCCGATCCTAAAAACTAACCCGGCCCAACCACCAATGATAACCTTGACCGGCTCGGCACCCATATTACGAACAACATGCCACTACCCAGGCCACCCATGCGGCAGGTGCGTCTACGGCCATAACGACGATACGGCTACGCCCGAGCGGTGGCTAAATGTGGTACGCCCGGAAACCTCCGTGGGCTCACACGACGTGCATGACGCTATCGGGGTATTTATCGACACCCGGCACAACGGCGGCGGTGTGGTCGCCGTCGATAACAGGAACGGCCGAAGCGATACGGGGTTAAGTAGCAGGAAGTGTGTCTGTTTTTCAGGATAACTGCTGCTAGGAATATGAAAATCAGGTCTGAATAACGGTCTGTACATTATTCACGCCGATTTTTGTTCAATACCCCGGAACGGCACCTACATGTGCTAGCAGGTTGCTGATGTTGTTATCCAGTGACTACCAACAGACCACGATGCCCTATATGCGCTGGGCAAATGAAGAAAAACGGCACTACATCTAAAGGCAAAACCAGATGGCGATGCACAAACCCCTCCTGTGGCAGCTCCTTAACACGCCACCGAGCCGATAAGACCCAAACCCGAGATTTTCAAGCTTTCTACCGCTACGCAGTATCGACAACTTCGCTCACGCAGCTCGCTGGGCAATTAGATGTCAGTAGATGGACCCTCAACCGCCGCTTCGCACCCTTTTGGCTTATTGACATCCCCCAACACCCCAGACCCCAACCGCATCTACGACCAGATCTTCATCGACGGCACCTACACCGCAGCAGGCTGCCTACTTATAGCAGCAAGCCATGACCACGTCATCGCCTGGTATTGGGCTAAAAGCGAAACCGCCAAAGCCTACAAAAAACTGCTATCAAAAATTCCACCACCACTATGTGTCGTCCTTGACGGCGGACAAGGTGCATACTCCGCCATTAAAACCTGCTGGCCCAACACCTTAATCCAACGCTGCCTAGTCCATGCTCAACGCGTTGTCCGTCGCTTAACCACCAGCCGCCCACGCACCGATGCCGGCAAAGCCATCTACGGCTTAGCGCTCACACTCACCAAGGTCACAACCCTTGACCAAGCACGTGAATGGGTACTTCAATTACATGAGTTCGGTCAAGTCCATAAACGTTTTCTCAATGAGAAAATAACCGTGCCGAAAGAAAGACAAACCATAAATCACCAATGGGAATGGACGCATCTGCGGGTGCGCAAAGCCTATAACTCACTGCTTGATCTCTCACACAAAGGCTGGTTATTTACCTATCTCCAACCACCACCAACTGCGATTACCCCTAACAACTGGGCATCAACCACAAACAGTTTAGAAGGCGGTATCAACGCTCAGCTTAAACGCATCGCAGATGCCCACCGAGGCAGAAGCGGAGAAAGACAGCGAAAAATGCTCGAATGGTACCTCCACTCACAAACGCAACTGCCTGACGACCCGCTAGAGATCGCCAGGCAGTGCAATTTCGGACAAGATCAACTCGCCAAAGTCACAGATCTTGTCCCAGAAGACCTCAACAAAGCCGACCTTGAAACAGGACGACCATCCTTCTATGACCAGGGTATCGATGTTGAATACACACATTCAATCGGTATCCGGAAAGGCCAGATCTAGGGAATTGGCGACACGCCGATCAGACACACTTTTTGCTACTTAACCCGCGATACGCCCAGCATGACCGGCTTTGACGATTAGAAGCGGACACTAGCTAGGCACCTCGCTGCAAGGAATAAACCACCGTCTAAGGCACCTCACACCTAGAGCGCCTTAGGCGGTGGTTTTGTCATCAAGCGTGGCGCTTACCCCTCAGGGTAAAAATGCACTTGAGAAGCCCGAGCTCCCTCATATGCTTGCAGTCTATCTACCGAACCAAGGGCAAAATACCTTGTCCAAATTTGTTGAATGGACTTCCATTGGGAGTTATCCATGGAGAGCTGGTTTACATCTAGCCCTGCCTTAGTTGCTTCTCTAATTCCTACAACCGCACCATGCATTTTGGGGTCGTTTATCAAAGGCCCATTGAGTGTGGCGCAAAGTCCGGTCACGTTTTCTTCATCACGGTGTGGGTTACTTTCCACAGCCTGCCGCGCAATATCTGTCGTGCGGTCAAACGCTGAACGTGCAAATTGTACTGTGGTGGCGTCAACCCCTCCAAGCAAAACTGCGTGTAATTGGGCTGTTTCCGGTGAGTTTGAGACCATGTCAAAGGCTCTATCGTAGGCCGCGATAAGGTCTTTGGCGCTTACGAAACCTCTACCAGGAACCAGTACCTGAGGGTCAATGGGGCCTAAATCTGACGTTGGCCCCATGAAAATTTCATCTGCGCCCAGCGCCATAATGGTAGCGGCCGACTTTGCTTGTTCAGGAACTACAATTTGAAACTTAGAGCTAGCCCCGTGGCACATTCTAATTAACCTAATCGCCGCCTCTGGGTCGCCGCCGGGCGAACGTAACATCAAATGCAAGGGCTTATTGGCGTCAATGGAGTCAAGACACTCATTTAACAAAGTCACACTATTAGCAGTGATTTGGTCAATCATGACTACCAAATTGCAGCCAAACTGTTCTTCATAGTCCCGAATCAACTCTTGCCGGTCGTAGCGTGCCGCTTGCTGTGCGTGAAAAAGGGGCGTGTAAAGCGCGGTCATTTAGGCAAAAGCCTTTCCTGCGAGCACGGTACGGTAAGGGGCGGTGTCAACCCGCCCTGTACGGTGATTATTTCGCTCCTTACCTAACTCCCAAGCCTCACGAATCTTTTGGGTTTCCTCTTCCCATCGAGCCCTTTGAGGTTCCGAGATATGAACGCCGGGGAACAAGTCCTTGTTGTTCATTACTTCATCTCCTTTCGTTGAGACACAATTCTAGTCACGACCTCGCTTGCGGACCGTGAGCAACAGCGGTTTTTGTTAAAGCACGAGTTCTAAGCACCCATCGGGGGGCGTGAGCGGGGGGTCCTATATAGCTTGTCAACCTCGCGGGTTGATTGAATTGCTCCCTACTAGTTGGACTGAGAAATCAGTTACGTACTAGTGGGGGGGGGGGCAGTTCACCAACCAAGCGGTGTGGGGATAGCGCGCTAAAGAGGAATCGAACCTCAACGAACTGTCTGAAGTGTCCTAGGTCTTGTTCCGTTTGAGTAGATGGAAAAATCTGGAGAATGCGTCAGA
>NZ_LZMN01000059.1:0-7371 GCF_001665955.1 Corynebacterium sp. EPI-003-04-2554_SCH2473622
GGCGGCACGGTCGTCGAAGGCACAAGCTCCAAGCAGGGGGAGGAGCCAGCCGACGAAGACGATGTTCGCCAGCATGATCGGCACTAGCGTCCATAGATAAGACGGTTGCGAAAGTGCGGCCAGATTGAGATTGCCGACTAACACGGTGTGCACGTCGAAGTGCACGTTCGAGAAATTCAAGCTTAGCAGCACGATCCCGACGGCGAACATGGAGGGAAAAACCAACCCCAGTGCGCCGCCTTCTGCGATTAACCCGGTGTCAGCTAACCACCTCGTGCCCAAAGCCACCAGAAACGCCGCGGCTCCCGCGAATAAAACGAGTAACGGGGACTGCACTGATCCGGAAATCAGCGCGCCCACCACGATTCCTGGGAGCACGGCGTGCCCCATGCCGTCGAGAAGCATTGCATCCTTGTTTGCCACCACGATCACCCCAGGAATCGCGCAGGTAATAGCGGTAACGACGGCCAAAATACTGACGGTGACGACGAAACTCATTGGGAAAACACCAATCCGCGCTTAGGAGCGAAAACCAAGGACATGAGGGCGAAGCAGGCCTGCACAACGGCGATAAGTGGGCCGGTAGGGATCGAGCCAATGACCACGGCCAAGTAGACCCCGATTAAGCAACTAGCAGCACCGATCACAGCGGCAAGGACCGTGACGACGCCGAGCTGATTAGACCATTGCCGTGCGGCCACGCAGGGTGCGATGATGAACGAGACCATCAAGATCACGCCGACGACTTTGATGCCGTTGACGACCACTAATGCGAAAGCGGTCATGGCGACGATGTGCAGCAGGCGGGTGTGTACCCCGGAGGTTGCGGCGAAGGTTGGGTCGAAAAGCCAGCATTTCAGCGTGGGGAAGTACCAGATGAGTCCGCTGAGAATAACCAGGCTGAGTACGACGGAAATCCGTAAATCTGCGATGGTTACCGAGCTAGCATTACCCAACAGATAGTCTTGAATTCCGCCTTTGCCGGGCAGTGGCTGCTTGGTGATGATGAACAACCCCAGCATGCCTAAGGCAAAAGACACGCTGAGTGAGATGGCCATGCCGGTATCGACCGACAACGGCGTGTGGTGAAACAACCAGTGGGACAGGCCGACGGCTAGTAATGCGGTCAGCAACGCACCAGCCGCTAAAAACAGCGGGTTGCGCGTCGGCAAGTTGAGGTACGCGGCGATAAGAAACGCGAAGGTAATTCCCGGTAAACTGGCGTGGGAAATCACGTCGGAAATCAGTGCTTGCTTGCGGAAATACACCACGGGGGACAATGCACCGGCTGCAACGCCGATGACCATGGTGCCGAGCACCGCCATGAGATACGTGTGGGTGGTCAGCAATTCCCATGGTGTGATCATGACACCGACCTGCGATCGCGCGTGAGGTTCGCGGAGAAGTTGCCCGGCAGATTATAAGCGTCGCTGATGGCGGTGTCGGTGAGAGTTTTGTGCGTTGGTCCGTTAGCGGATACCTTGCCGTTGGCTAACAACGTCACGTGGTCGCAGTATTCGGCGACTTCTGCCAGGTTGTGGTGAACCATGATGATGGTGGTCCCTGACTGGTGTAGTTCGCGGAGGATGTCGACGATTGTTTCTTGGCTAAATGCGTCGATGCCCTGGAAAGGTTCATCAAGGACCAGCAGCTCCGGGCTGTTGACGAGCGTGCGGGCTAATAGTGCGCGTTGCCTCTGCCCACCGGAGAGTGCGCCAATCGCTGCGCCGGAATATTTCTGCAAGCCGACGGCGGCAACGGCCTGGCGCGCAGCTTTTTTATCTGCCGAATTTGGCCAAGGCCACCACGAGCGTTTGCTAGCAGTACGCCCCATCAAGGCCACGTCCAGGACAGTGGCCGGAAAGTCCCAGTCCACCTGTTGACTTTGCGGCATATAGCCGAGATCCGTCCGGATGGCACGCAGCGGCTTGCCAAAAAATTCCACCTGTGCCTGCCCCCGGGTCGCTTTGGGCAATAACCCCAGGCAGGCTTGCAACAACGTGGACTTGCCGCTCCCGTTTGCGCCGACGATGCCGGCGAAACTACCGCGCGGAATTTTGACATCCAGCTCATCCAAGATGACGCCGGTGCCGTAATTGACTGTCAGGCCACGTACCGACAATGCAGTGGTGGTAGTGGGGGCGGGTGCAAGCATGGCGGTCTCCTGGACGGTGGTTGAAACCTTGATTTTCTTGATTACTGGGGCCGGTGGGCACTGGGGCCGGTGGGCACTGTGACCGGTGGGTGCTGTGAATGCTGGGTGCATAGCCCGGAGTTGCTGGTTCGGTCTACTTCAGTGCGGCAGCGATGGCTTCGAAGTTGTGGCGGAATGCGCCAAGGTACGTATCAACTGGGGCTTCGGCTCCGAGGCTATCGGCGAACAGTTTCTCATCAGAGATTTCGACATCCCATCCGCGCGCCGCGATGGCTTCGCTCAACGCGTTGATGGCCTGTGGGTTGACCTGGTTATCGTAGAAGATCATCGGAACCTTGGCTTCTGCGATCTTTTCGGCCAACTCATCGAGTTCACTGGCAGATTTCTCGGCTTCGGTGGACACGAAGTCGGTTGCTTCCACATCTAGGTCGTAGGTATCGCCGAGGTAGTTGAAGGCATCGTGGCCGGTGACCAACAGACGAGAGGACAAATCGCTGAGCGCATCTTTGGCTTCTTGGTGCAACGTCGCGATTTCGTCGTTGTACTTCTCGGCGGCCTCGTGGTAACCCTCGCTGCCGTCTGGGTCGATTTCGGAGATATGGTCGGCGACGATATCGACGACTTCTTGCCACAGTTCCGGTGAGTTCCAAATGTGTGGGTCATATTCCGGTTCGCCTTCTTCCTCAGCTTCTGGCCAAGGCAGCAACTTGGATTCGTCGAGCTGATCACCAACGGCAACTTGCTTATCACCGAGGGCTTCTAGCTGCTTATCCATCTGGGCTTCGAGGTGCAGGCCGTTCCACAACACAACATCGGACTTTTGCATTGTGTCGATGTCTTGCGTGGTGGGCTGGTAGGTGTGTGGGTCGCCGCCAGGGCCAACCAGGGTGATCACCTCGGCATCTGGTGCGATGTGCTGGGCAGCGTCGGCAAGGTAGCCGGTAGTGGCGAAGATAGTCAGTTGTTCGTCTGCGCCGTTGCTGCCATTAGTGCCGCTGGCATTGGAATCGGAGTCATTGCTGCATGCAGCCAAGCCGCCTAGGCAGGCTAAGGCTGTGCCGATGGTGGCGGCGGTGCGGATGGATTTGCGTGTCATGCTTGCCTTTCGTGGATGAATCTTATTTTATGAAAGTATGCTTAAAAAAGTTCAGCAATATGGATAATTGAAATCCTAGACACTGGTTTTTGAATCTTCAACTGAGCTTCTGTGCCTACCTGCCTTAACAGTGACGTGGCAGGTATTTGCCAGCTAGAATGGCCGCATGCATATTGGTGAGCTGCCGCAACGGACCCAGGAATATCTGAAATTGCTGTGGGGGATCTCAGAACGTTCCGGTGAATCCGGGGGCCAAGCATCGGTAAGCCTTTCCGAATTATCCCGTCGTGCGCAGCAAAAGAATTCCACTACTTCTGAGGCCATCAAACGCCTGCAGGCCCGTGGCCTGGTGGAACACGAACCTTATTCTGGGGTGAAGCTCACTGAACTGGGCGCACGGTTGGCACTTGTGATGATCCGCCGCCACCGCTTGATCGAAACGTTCCTGGTGGAAACCCTTGGTTATACTTGGGATGAAATTCATACCGACGCCGACCTGCTGGAACACGCAGCCTCAGACCGTTTTATCAACCGCATTGATGCGCTGTTGGATTTTCCAACTCGTGATCCGCATGGCGACCCGATTCCGTCTGCCGACGGTCAGGTGGAAGATCTTGGTGTGATGAGCCTAGCGGAGTGCGAGCCTGGATTACCGGTGGTCATCGAACAGGTTAATGATGAAGATCCTGAATTGCTGCGGTATTTGGCCGCGCATGACATCGCACCGGGTTCTCGAGTCCGGGTGACGAGTCCGTCGGTGGCAGGTTTGGTGCACGTGCAGGTGCTTTCGTCGACGACTGATGAACCGGCAGGCGATCCGGTGGCGTTGGCTGTGAAAGCGGCTGCAGATGTAAAAATTAGTGTGGATAACGATTCGCTTGCCGACGTGCACCCCACTGCCGAAGACTCTATTGCAGAGCCCATTGCAGAACGTCACTCTAATGAAAACTAGTACTGAATTGCCTCGCGAGAAGTGTTCTGACAAGGTGCGCCTGCGTATCGACCTGGCCTATGACGGCACAGATTTTCACGGTTGGGCCCGACAAAAACCACAAGACGGCCAAGAATTGCGCACTGTGCAAGGCGTTGTCGAAGATGCCTTGTCCTTGGTGCTGCGTGCGCCGTTACAACTGACGGTGGCAGGGCGTACAGATGCCGGGGTGCATTCGGCGGGCCAAGTGTGTCATGTCGACGTGCCCGTGGACGCTCTGCAACAGCGCTCAATTGATGGCCAGCCGTGCAAACTGGTGCGGCGCTTGTCGCGGCTGTTACCGGAGGATATTCGCATTAATGCGGTGGAGTTTGCACCCACAGGTTTTGATGCCCGGTTTTCTGCGTTGCGCCGTCATTATGAATATCGTGTGACTGCGCATCCGGGTGGGGTGCTGCCGACGCGGGCACGTGATACTGCGTTATGGGGTGCAACAGTTGACCTTGCTGCCATGCAGGATGCCGCAGATGCGCTGGTGGGTTTTCATGATTTCGCTGCGTTTTGTAAAGCGAAGCCACATGCCACCACGGTGCGGGATCTGCAAATTTTTCAGTGGGAAGATGTCTCTACTGCCACTGAGCCGGCGACGTATCTCGCGCACGTAGTTGCTGATGCGTTTTGCTGGTCAATGGTGCGCAGTCTCGTCGGCACGTGCCTGCAGGTGGGGTCCGGGAAACGTGATGTGGATTTCGCCGCGACGTTGTTGGGGCAGGATTCGCGTAGCTCGAAGATCCAGGTGGCGCCGGCAAATGGGCTGAGTTTGGTACGCGTGGATTATCCGGCCGACGCGGAACTGGCGGCGCGTGCTATTGAAACTAGGCAGCGCCGTGACTAGGCAGTGGCGCGAATCGTGATGTAGCATACTGGCGTCTGTATGAACTTTCGGGGAGGGGACGTTCTATGGCCGCGGGGGATAATAACGAGAATTTGCAGAGTCCTGGCCGTGCTCTGGCGAGTAACGATGGTGGGCAGAAGAAAAGCGGTGCGCCGCAGACCATGCTGCCGACGACGAAAGCGCAAGTTAGTGGGCATAAGTTTTTGCGTCGCCGGGTGGAACATGGGGTGGTTACTGGCGATATCCGGATGATTCATGATCCGCTGGCCACGCGTCGGCGAGCGTTGATTTTTGGCACTGTCGCCACGGTGCTCATCGGTGCTGGTGCTGGCGTGTTGGCGTGGTTGTCGCCGGAACCAGATCCGGGCGATGCTGTGATCGTGCGCAGTGAGCACGGGCAGCTCTACACGCTGCTGGATGGGCGTTATCATCCGACGACGAATCTGGCCTCGGCCCGGTTGCTGGCTGGCAGCCCCGAGGACCCGGTGGCGATCGGTGCAGATAACCTCGCGCAGCGCCCGCACGGCATCCCGGTGGGTATTGTCGATGCACCAAATAATTTGCCAACTGCTGATGATCTTGCCGACGCCGCAGCTGGCGGTAGTTTTGCAGGTCGTATGCCTGTATCCGGTTCTGATGCTTCTGATTCACCAGCTCCCAGCCCGTGGGCGGGGTGTATTGATTTTGCATCCGCTGCGTTGAGCGTGGTCGCCGATAATCCGGAAGAGGCATTCTTGCTGGATAAGGTCGACGACGATGCCGCCGCACTCGTCGAACATGATGGCGTACAGTGGCTGGTCAGCGCCGATGGGCGTGTAGAACTCCCGGATGGTGCAGATCAGTTTTCGCGTGCCGTGCGGCGCGGCCTAGGCGTGAACCACGACTCTGCCGTGTGGGAGGCGCCGCCGGAATTACTCGCGAATTGGACAGCAAAGCCAGCTTTTTCTGTGCCACCGGCTGAAGAACTTCCTGAGGTTTTAGAGGTAAAAGCCCCAGCCCCGGATGCCAATCAGTGGTGGGCGTTGCTTGAGGCTGGTGGCACCCCACAAGAATCACGCGGCATCACTCCGTTAAGCCAGCTAGAAGCGCAGATCTTGCAGGATATGGGTGCACAATCGCGCCGCACAGATTCCGCTGAGGTGCACCGTTACCCGGATGCGCAGCCAGCGGCTGTGAATTGGAATCTGCCTGAATTCAGGCCGGATTTGCTTGACGACGCTCACGGCCAAGTGTGTGCGGGTGGTAACGGAGAATTGGTGGTGCTGAATCACGATGCAGAACCTGATCCCGATGATCCCAGTGCACCTAGTGATCTCCGTGAGCTAGGTGCTCCCAGCGCCGAAGCCTCGGATCCGGTCCAGGTCAGCACGGTAGAAATTTCTGGCGCCGCGGCCGCGGATTATTTTGTCTCCACGCGAACCTTCAGCCATGGTGTTGCCAGCGAACACGGCTATCATGTGTTGACGCCTTCGGGTCGGATACATGATGTCGATGGTGCAGAAGCTATGCAGGCTGTGGGCGCGCCGGTGGTGCAGGATGAGCTGCTCGTGGAAGAAGTTTCTTGGGACTTGCTGCGTCTTTTGCCGGAAGGCCCGAGCCTGGATGAGCGGTCCGCACGGCAAGCTAGGGAATAACCTGGCTATCCTGGCCCCTGAAGCGGGAACCCTGCTGGCAGTTAAAACCCTGTTCGCGACTGAAACCCTGTGCGCAATGGAGATTCTGTGCACAGGGTTTTTCGTGAGTGGAGGCACCGACTACGTCTGCTCGTTTCTCCGCATGCGTGCCGAAATCCCGAAGGCCAGCAAGGTGACAACAAGCGCGCCGATAAGTACCACAACGGCCAGTGCCACCAGGCTTCGAGCTGTAACCAGGGTTTCATTACCCGGTGGACCGGCCACCACCATGCGCGGCTGCGCGACAGCAGCCTGGTCGTGCTCGGAGGGCGCACCAGCGTTCTGAGCACTGTCACCACCGGCACCACCGTCATCATCGTTACCAGCAGGTTCTACACCTGGGGCGGGGTGCGTGAGCACGCGCACCGGGTCGATAAAACCATGCTGTGGGTAGCTAGCAGTAACCAAAAGCTCCCGGATTTCTGCTGCACTGGCATGCGGATAGCGTTCCCGCAGCAAAGCCACGGTTCCGGTCACCACCGGGGCCGCGAAACTCGTGCCATGCAGCCCGGATGGTTGCCCATTACGGATGATCCCGGACGCCCAGGCCTGCGAATTTGGTGATAGTCCAACAGAAACTCGGCCCGGCGCGGAAAGTGCCACGTCGTTCGGGCCGCCGGA
>NZ_LZMN01000060.1:0-13026 GCF_001665955.1 Corynebacterium sp. EPI-003-04-2554_SCH2473622
ACTCGACCCAAAACGTCAGAAATGATCCGGTTCATCGATGAATATCGGGATCGTTTCTCAGTCGAGTTCATATGCACGACGTTGAAAAATAACCGGGCTGGTGAGTTTATCACCTCACGTGGTTATCGCCAGTCCAAAGCTCGTGGGCCCAGTGCGCGTCGCCTTCGCGATGCTGTTCTAGTCGAACGTATTAGTACCGTTCATAGAGATAATTACAGTGTCTACGGTGTGCGGAAAATGTGGCATGCTCTACGCCGTGAAGGAATTGATATCGGTCGTGAGCACACCGCCCGGCTGATGCGCTTGGCTGGTGTTTCAGGCAAAAATAAAGGCCGGTCACCGGTGACCACTCGTAGGTCAAAGACGGTGGATACGCGCCCGGACTTGGTGGGGCGCGAGTTCACAGCTTCGGGTCCGAACAAGTTGTGGGTAGCGGACATTACCTATGTGCGCACGAACAATGGCTTTGTGTATGCCGCGTTTGTCACCGACGTTTACTCCAGACGGATAGCTGGGCGGGCATTGTCAGATTCCATGCGGACCGAAGTTTTACCGCTGCAAGCTCTCAACCAAGCGATAGTGTGTGCTGAAGAAACAACAGGTTTGGTGCACCATTCGGATCACGGGTCGCAGTATGTCAGCGTGGTCTACAACGAGAAGCTCACTGAATTCGGGATTCAATCTTCCACCGGAACGGTTGGCGATTCCTATGACAATGCTTTGGCTGAAAACGTGAACGGATCTTACAAAAATGAGCTGATCCATACTCGCAGGTGGGATGACGTTATCGAGGTAGAAATCGCGACATTCGAGTGGGTGTCATGGTGGAACGAGACAAGGCTCCACCAGAGCTTGGGGTACCGAACCCCGGTCGAGGTTGAAGACGCGTTTTGGGAACAAGATGGGTCCCGGGAAATAATGGAAAACAAGGTAAATGCCTAGGAACAAAACCCAGTACACTTCATGCGCTGGGCAAATGAAGAAAAACGGCACTACATCTAAAGGCAAAACCAGATGGCGATGCACAAACCCCTCCTGTGGCAGCTCCTTAACACGCCACCGAGCCGATAAGACCCAAACCCGAGATTTTCAAGCTTTCTACCGCTACGCAGTATCGACAACTTCGCTCACGCAACTCGCTAGGCAATTAGGTCTCAGCAGGTGGACCCTCAACCGCCGCTTCGCACCCTTCTGGCTCATTGACATCCCCAACACCCCAGATCCCAACCGCATCTACGACCAAATCTTCATCGACGGCACCTACACCGCAGCAGGCTGCCTACTTATAGCAGCAAGCCAAGACCACGTCATCGCCTGGTATTGGGCTAAAAGCGAAACCGCCAAAGCCTACAAAAAACTGCTAGCAAAGATTCCACCACCACTATGCGTCGTCCTTGACGGCGGACAAGGTGCATACTCCGCAATTAAAACCTGCTGGCCCAACAGCCACATCCAACGCTGCCTAGTCCATGCCCAACGCGTTGTCCGCCGCTTAACCACCAGCCGCCCACGCACCGATGCCGGTAAAACCATCTACCGCCTAGCACTCACACTCACCAGAATCCGCACCCTTGACCAGGCACGCGAATGGGTACTTCAATTACATGAGTTCGGTCAAGTCCATAAACGTTTTCTCAATGAGAAAACAACCGTGCCGAAACAAAGACAAACCATAAATCACCAATGGGAATGGATGCATCTGCGGGTGCGCAAAGCCTATAACTCACTGCTTGATCTCTCACACAAAGGCTGGTTATTTACCTATCTCCAACCACCACCAACTGCGATTACCCCTAACAACTGGGCATCAACCACAAACAGTTTAGAAGGCGGGGTCAATGCTCAGCTTAAACGCATCGCAGATGCCCACCGAGGCAGAAGCGGAGAAAGACAGCGAAAAATGCTCGAATGGTACCTCCACTCACAAACGCAACTGCCTGACGACCCACTAGAGATCGCCAGGCAGTGCAATTTCGGACAAGATCAACTCGCCAAAGTCACAGATCTTGTCCCAGAAGACCTCAACAAAGCCGACCTTGAAACAGGACGGCCAGCCTTCTACGACCAGGGTATCGATGTTGAATACACACATTCAATCGGTATCCGGAAAGGCCAGATCTAGGGAATTGGTGACACGCCGGTCAGACACACTTTTTGCTACTTAACCCGAGACGTTCAGCCCTGGTGGGCGCTACCAGTTGGGTTCGATTCCCGGTTCGTCTACTAGCCCCGCACCCTGGTAGGTGGCGGGGTTTTGTCATATCCACCCCAAGAATTCCCAGGAGGAATCACCTATGGATACCGCAACCGCCACCGCAGATAACTCGGATACCCAGACCGAGGACGGCCTCGAAGAACGTGGACGTACTTCCGAGAGTCAACAGGCAGCCAAGGATACAGATGCGGCTGATCGTAGGGAGGATAACCAGAGCTCTGAGCAGGATTTACAATCCGAGATCGCAAAGCTGCGTAAAGAAGCCGCTAAGTACCGCACCGAGCGCAATGCATATCGCACTGATGCGGAGAACTACCGCCAGGCGCAAGAGGCGAATAAAACCGATGCGCAAAAGCAGGCCGAGAAATTAGCCCAGCTGGAAGAAGAAAACCGCGAGCTGCAGCTGCGTGAAAAGCGCGCCCAGATTGCCCAGGAATCCGGCGTTGATGTCTCTCTACTCCGGGGGCAGCAGCGCCGAGGAGCTCCAAGAGCATGCTGATGCCCTCAAGCAAGCATTCGGCAAGTTGCAAGCGCAGGTCTTACCTCCGCATGCGCGGAGAAGAGCTAGCGCCCACAGTTACGTTCGAAACAGCATCGGAATTACCTCCGCATGCGCGGAGAAGAGAGTTTCCCGCCGCTCGGCGGGCTAGCTTGGTGGGAATTACCTCCGCATGCGCGGAGAAGAGCTGGCGAAAACAGTGGTAGATGTGGCTTTGAATGGAATTACCTCCGCATGCGCGGAGAAGAGTTTGGCTTATCAATGCGTTGATGTCGCTCCCAGGAATTACCTCCGCATGCGCGGAGAAGAGCCCCGCCTGGTCTCACATGAGAACCGGCGGGGGGGGAATTACCTCCGCATGCGCGGAGAAGAGAGGATTACCCTGGGGGCCGCGATCACCAGGCAGGAATTACCTCCGCATGCGCGGAGAAGAGGCGCGGTTCAGGAACGGTTACATCAGAGCGTTGGAATTACCTCCGCATGCGCGGAGAAGAGGCCGGTGAGGAATCCCCGGAAACGCTCATGCAGGAATTACCTCCGCATGCGCGGAGAAGAGTCTCTCCTTAACTGGAGTGAAAGAATGATCTTGGAATTACCTCCGCATGCGCGGAGAAGAGCGTTTCCAGGCGGCTAAATTCCCGCATGACGTGGAATTACCTCCGCATGCGCGGAGAAGAGGCCACGATCGGAATGTTGGATATACCGGCGGTGGAATTACCTCCGCATGCGCGGAGAAGAGCCTGCATGGCACGCGGTGCCACTGTGTAACCGGGAATTACCTCCGCATGCGCGGAGAAGAGATCGGTTGACACGCTGTAAGCCGTTTTAAGCGGGAATTACCTCCGCATGCGCGGAGAAGAGCGCTCACGCTGGGCGGGGGTTAAAGCAGCCACGGAATTACCTCCGCATGCGCGGAGAAGAGGTAAAGCCGATACTGGGGATATTCCCGCGAATGGAATTACCTCCGCATGCGCGGAGAAGAGCAGAATCCGTAGTCAGGTGCCCACGCTAACTGGGAATTACCTCCGCATGCGCGGAGAAGAGGCCAAATTGGACCTATGCGGAATGTCTCGCTCGGAATTACCTCCGCATGCGCGGAGAAGAGCCTCAACCCCTTAAAACGGCATACAGCGGGCTGGAATTACCTCCGCATGCGCGGAGAAGAGCCTCAACCCCTTAAAACGGCATACAGCGGGCTGGAATTACCTCCGCATGCGCGGAGAAGAGCCCGAGTCAGGCTAAAGGCTGGGATGTACTTCGGGAATTACCTCCGCATGCGCGGAGAAGAGAAGACGAACAGCTGCTAACGCTGATCATGCCGGGAATTACCTCCGCATGCGCGGAGAAGAGTGTAGGCACACCCCGTGCGCGGGGTAGCGCGGGGAATTACCTCCGCATGCGCGGAGAAGAGGGTGTGGGTGTGGCTAGGGTGTGCTTAGGGTGGGAATTACCTCCGCATGCGCGGAGAAGAGCCACGCGGGTGGCGACAAAATCCACACCATATGGAATTACCTCCGCATGCGCGGAGAAGAGTTAATCACGCGCAAACTATCGCCCGCTTGCACGGAATTACCTCCGCATGCGCGGAGAAGAGTTTGACCTGTGGCTACCCGGTGATGAGCAGCCGGAATTACCTCCGCATGCGCGGAGAAGAGAGGTGACCATGATCTGCAGCAGGACATTCAGAGGAATTACCTCCGCATGCGCGGAGAAGAGTCCCCCGGCTGCACAGCCACGCACTGCACCTAGGAATTACCTCCGCATGCGCGGAGAAGAGGTCTCGACGACGATCGTGATTTCGTCGGTTTCGGAATTACCTCCGCATGCGCGGAGAAGAGACATGAAAACTGGCGAACTGCTGTTTTAGCAGGGAATTACCTCCGCATGCGCGGAGAAGAGTGGCTGTGCAGCCGGGGGATCGTAGGGCATATGGAATTACCTCCGCATGCGCGGAGAAGAGGACGGGCTTACACCCCGGCAAGGGGCTTCAAGGGAATTACCTCCGCATGCGCGGAGAAGAGTTTTTGAGGTGCGCGATTACGCACTACAACAAGGAATTACCTCCGCATGCGCGGAGAAGAGCGGCTACATGCGTTTGCCAGGATTGAATACTAGGAATTACCTCCGCATGCGCGGAGAAGAGGCCTGGATATTGACCAACCGAAAGCCGCCCAGGGAATTACCTCCGCATGCGCGGAGAAGAGTGAACGTTGGCACCACTTTGCGCTTGTACTCGGGAATTACCTCCGCATGCGCGGAGAAGAGTTTCCTTATCTTCACTAGGCACCGCCGCCGGGGGAATTACCTCCGCATGCGCGGAGAAGAGCCCCGCGCGAACCCACCAAGCCACGACGGCTGGGAATTACCTCCGCATGCGCGGAGAAGAGTGGAAGAATACCCAGGCGTATTCGTGGTGGGAGGAATTACCTCCGCATGCGCGGAGAAGAGCGGACTCGTCGCCGGTAATAAGCACATCTAGGGGAATTACCTCCGCATGCGCGGAGAAGAGCCTGCAAAAACGATACGTTTGCGCTGGTAGAAGGAATTACCTCCGCATGCGCGGAGAAGAGAGGCATGGAGTGACAAACACCACACCGCAGGGGGAATTACCTCCGCATGCGCGGAGAAGAGACTGCGTTACCTGCGAAAACTTTAGCGGTCAGCGTCGTTTTGTGACGCTACAGCCGATAAGGTCGCGGGTAACAACATGCCGTCCAAGTCTATTATATGTTTGCGCTGTGGACCAAGAGTGTTCACAGCGAATCCTTGCTCTCGACTGGAATCACTATTGATCATGGTTAAGCTGCCGCGATCGATTGCTTCGGCACAACGCTTCCAAATATTGTCGCGTACCCTGCGAGAGATATTGCCGACATAAACACCGGAATCCACCTCAATAAGGAATCTGCTCAAATATCCTCGCAAATGGTCAGGAAGATAGGTAGAAGTCAATACTAAAAACACTTATTAATCTTTTCCATATTGAGTATGTCCCACAACCTCGTCGCCGCGCCCTGCTACTAACCTGTCATCATCGCGAGCGGGCAAGTGCGGCTCCAGAATATGCATGAGCGTAGACAACATCTCTTTGAGAACTTGATTTCGGTGAATTTCCGCTCTGACACGCCGGCGTAGTGCCTCAGCAGGATTGTCTTCCTGTGCAGCAGCAAACGCTGCGGGAATTGATAGCTGCGGTTTATAAAGATCCGCAAGATCAAACAACAAAGCACGAATATTACCGCGGTGAATCACACCCAGAGCAGGATTAACTCCGATGGCATTGCACGCTGCTACAGCGCAACCATAAAGCAGAGAATTGGCGAGGTTAAGACCCTGATTAACTGGATCTTCAGCATCGGTGCGGCGCCGGAAATTCTTGATGCCATATTTGTGAGCTTGCTCTCGGTATTTCATTTTCATCATGCGGCCCTCGATGCCACGCATCACCTTAATGCTGGATTCTTCGGGGTCAAGTTCAAGACCAAGCTGCTTACGATAAAGATACACAGCCGCTTTCCGCTGATTCGTTTCTGAAGACACAAGCTTAGCTTGTGCGATAGCCCAGCGGGCCGACTGCGTCAACGGGACCGAATAGCTATACGACGGTGCCCCTCCGCCACCGGTGAAAAGTACAGTAGCACCTGCGCGAGTACACGAGGTCATCGCCGCTGTGGAAATGCTAGTACCAGGCCCTAGCTGTAACACCGCGATCCCAGAGACTGGTATCTGAATAGCCTGTTCACGCTTATTCTCATTATCTTGCGAATACGCTACGACACCAGTGCGGTTTTGCCGGATGAGGCAATATTCCAAATACAGAAAACTGACGCGGTCTTCCAAGCGAATTTGATGGTCAGCTGGAATTTGTGCGAATGTCAGCGCTTGCTCCGAATACGCCATGTTATGCCTCCGGCTTGGGGCCGATAAATCCCAGGAAGGAGTCGTAAAGCCCGTCGGCACGCACAAACACATAACGACTGAGGACCGTCTTTGCCGCTGCAAGCGAAGTCGAATGCTCACTAATCTGTCCAAATTTACGAGCCCGAATAGGCATTGAGCCTTTCATTGCTTGCCTGATGGCAGCTTTATCGGCGCCGTCAACGCTCAATAACTCTTCTGGGGTGCCAGGCCATGCGCCAGGTAATTCGGAATCACTGCTTCCGATGATCATTTGCACAGATTCTTCTTCAATATCGCGGGTGCGTAATTCGTCCGCATCTGGGCTGAGCATGCCTTCCTCCGCGCGTAACTGTCGCGACAAATCGTCCAGCCATTGCTCTGGATCCAGAAGCTGCGACATTGAGTACGAACGCTGTTTGCCTTTCGAGCGTTGTAGAAGGTGGGCAGCGTTTTGTTCGTACTCAGCAGTAGTCGCGCCCACGCTTTCTAAGTCTTTCATGCTCACGGTGGCGGCTTCGACGAATGGTTGACAATCATCGGGGAAACAAATTTCCTCATGATTGTTCAACCAGCGCAGAGTCTTTTCCATCTCTGCCTCGTAGTAGGGCAGAGCGCCGCCTTTGGCGAAATCCATAGCGACGATTCGCACCATTTTATGCGCAGCTTTCGGGATTCGAGACCAGCGATGATCGTCCGCATGGCGCCATAAACGCCCGAGACGCTGGAGCAAAGACGGGGAGGGACACAGGTCGGTGGAAAGCATATCCAGGTCAATATCTAAGGAAGCTTCAATCGCTTGGGTTCCCACCACAGTCAGCCCTTTGCCGTCGCCATTCGGGCCGCAGCTACTGGTCAGGTATTCAGCGTTGATGCGTCGGTGCTCGGCCGTCATGGCTGAATGCAGAAGAATGACATCATGCCCGTCGGCAGCCAGCTCGCCTGCGACCTCTTGTGCCCAGGCGACTTGGTTACAGATAACCCCGATACGCGCATTGGGGTGGGCCTGGCGTTGGTGTTGTGCCCACGACACGTGCGCGGAGACCGTGCTGTTGGCCGTGGAAGTTTCAACTTCCAGTAGGGTTTTCGAAGCAGGGCTAGAAAAACTTTGTGCGGACTTACTGCGCGGTGGACCCAATGAGACTGGCGAAGCTGATGAGGCTATAGCCGGAAACGTGAAATCGTCGGTGAAATCTGTTCCGGTATAAGCACGGTACGCTTCGCGTAACTGCCATCGTGGCATAGTAGCTGTCAGTAGAGTGACGCGGCTGTTGGTTGCCCCCATCCATTCGAGCACGGGGCCCAGTAATTTCATCTGATAATGGTCAAGTGTATGTACCTCGTCGATGACAATGTGAGAATTTGCTAATGCGAGCAGCACTAGGTGCAGCCATTTAATGGGTAATCCCGCTTTCAAGCATTGGTCGACGGTGGCAACGCTTACCGACGCCAACAGTCGCGAGATGCCGGAACGAACAAAAGATGAGGGGAAAAGCCCTTCGTTTTGCTGCATTGAGGGCTCGGCATGGTCCGTGGAATCATCGAATGTAGTCACGGGAGTTGTGTAGAAATCTTCGATCGACGCCAGTGAATGAGCCAGTGAAGCGACGTTGCTGGTGCTGGAATACGCCTTTTGCACACGTCGCATGAGCGCATTCGTGGTTGCCTGCGTCGGAAGTAAAAACAACAGCCGTTCGTGGCGCTGAGCATGACGGAGCAGCGCAGCTTCCGTCTTGCCACTGCCGGTTGCGCTCATGACGGCAACGAAACCAGCGTCATTGTCACGTGTTAGCCGCTGCACCTCGTATGGCTCACGGCCTGGACCGAGGATAGCGTCCTGGGCAGCTGCCTGGCTGGGCCAGCCTTCGTAAATGCCGAGAAATTGTTTAATATGTGCTGGTGCGTGCGATTTTTGTGCGGCGAACCAGCCTGCATAGTCGTCTGCTGGAATGGTAGCTTGCTGGAGATCGGTTTGTGAGCGCTGTACCCAGTTGGTTTGGGAGGCCAGGCGATCTGCAAGAACAGTCAAACCGCTGAGCAACAAACCCACCGTAACTGGTGCTTGCTCCGGGAGAGTGCTGCGGTCGATGCCTAAAGCGTTGTAAAACTGTGCGGAAATTTCCTCCCGTTTATCCTTCCACCCTGGAAAGTTCAGGCAATCGTCGACGGTAGCGCTATCCAATCTGCGGTCCCGCGAATTGCTCAGCGGCAGCCGAAAGAATCCATGGTGACCCAGCGCAGGCAGGATGTGCCAGGCCTCGCCAGTAGTCAGCTCGTCTAAACGGATATCCGACAGCGATAAAGCAGAGACCTGCTCGTGTCTGCGGAGGGCAGTAAGTTTTCCCCATCTGTTACTCCGCGCGGCGGGAGGAAAATCTACGTTCTCTTCCCGTGCAATCTGTTCGCGGACGGCCTGCCAAGCCTCTCCAGATTGGGCTAGCTGGCCTTGGAAAAGCGGATTTGCCTTTCCTATGTCGTGGATACCCGCTATCGCCGCGACGATCTGCGGTGCCTCTGTACCCAATGCCTGAGTAATTTGCTCTTGCAGCCCTGGGCGAAGCCAGTGATAGAACAACTGTTCTGCGATAGCCGCGGTGTCCAGCAAATGACGAATGAGTGGATAGCTGGAATCGAGGCCATGCCGTTTAGCCCATATGGCGTCGCCTGATTGTGTGCTCATGACAGCGCCCGTACTGTTAAGAAACCACAGCCATAGGCTTTTTCGCGTCCGACGCCTTCTAACAGGAAAGTACCGAGTTTTTCGGGTGATTCGACTATTCCGATGCCATCAATTGTATCGAGCTGAAGCGTCATTCCGGATTTTGTGCGCGGGGCGTCTTGTAAGACTTCCCGTACATGGTTCGTGATCTCCACGCCGTGTAAAGCGCCAGCAAGTTTGTTGCTCAGCCACATCTCTAAGTTCTGCGAGTAGACGGTTGTGTCGTCGCTGTCTTCGTCGATTTCAATGGGAACAGGGGTTACCTGTACACGTTTTTTGCCGCCGCTTTCAACTGTGCGGCGCTTGACGGCATTGACGGTAATCCGGAAACTAACCGTCGTGCCGTGCTGTAATTCTGGCAGCGTGATGTGTTTGGTCAGCGCACCGTCGAATTTGTCGATATTTTCTGGCGCCACCGAGGACTGCACTAGGAAGAATGGGGCTTGACCTGGCAGTGTGTCCAGGCGAAATAATATGTTGGCCTCTTTCCGTACGGATTTTCCTGACAGAGCGCCAAATAATGACATGACAGCTCTGTGCCGAAATGTCGGTGAATTGATGTCCCAGGCATGTCTGGCATGGTCGTTGTTGCCGCTTAAGAGGGAGTGAGCGGGAATTTTTGAGAGGTGAACTTCGACTGACATGTTTTCCTTTTTTTGGTGGCGAGTTCTGGCGTTATACTTAATGAGTTCTCCGTGTCTGCGGAGGTATTTCGTTATAGCCCCTGGTTTGAACTTACTTCTCCGTTTCTGCGGAGGTAAATGCCAGGGGAAGACCCGGACGCTTTTATTGTAACTTATAACCTCTAGTTTTGCGAGAAGCTTGATTCCTGTTAGTCTTATGTTTATCAGAAAAACTTGAAGTGTTTCACAGAAAAACTGGAAGAAATGAGATCTCTGAAATGGGGATAAACGCCTTAACGGATGTGCGTTTTCTTGTAACGCAAGAATCGCACGCAAGCTTGCGTGAATATTTACTGAATTGCCATCGCACAGAATGGGCGTTACACAAAGACATTGCTGGGTTTCGCTATACCGCCCAACTCCGACTAGCGGCGTCCGTCGCGGCAGTGGTGCTGCGTTACGTTGACAACCTACCCCGGAAGGTGCGCTCAGGGGCGTTGCTTGAGTCCGGTTTGCCGGAGCATGCCGTTGATGCCGCATTACAGGACGTGGAACCGGGAAGTGACTTGTTTTCTGAACAACAGCCATTTATGCAGCGTCCGGCAAAAACGCCAAAAGGGCCCAAAGATACTGCGCGGGCGTTGGGGCCGCAGCAGCAACCCGTGAAAAAGCTTTCGCCGTCCATGCCGCCGGATGAAGCAGAGACGTACTGGAACCTCGGCGTGGGCGCAGTTAGCTTATTGCCCCTGGAGGAAGCAGTGCTGGAACTGGTGACGTATCACCACATGTCCATGGCGGGAAATAATGCGTACGACGGTGATAAATGCCAGATGGGTGCGCCCGCAATGCGTTATGTGGGTGCAGATTACACCGCGACGGAAGCGTTTATCCGAGGCGAATCCGATCTCGCAACGCTGCTACGATTAATCCCCAAACAATGGGTCGAAGGTACTGGCTTGCCAGCTTGGGCAGACCGTACCTGCGAACAATCGCTGGTTGATGAGGGTGAGATGCAGATAGCCCATCCACTGTGGAGTGCTACCTGGAGTTCGAATGCGCCGGCTTGTTACTGGGAAGGCGAAGAACTCCACGGCGTTCGCACAGGAGGTATCCCGGAGGAGTGGTATCGCAAATCCGAAATGGGAACCACTAAGGAAACCCGAAAACAGTGGTGGGATACGCGCAACCAGGATGATCCGTTTTATCTGTATATGTCCGATGAGCAAGGCCAGCTTAAAGTACAACGCCTTGATTTTGGGCGGGATGGCACAGAACTAGCAGTCGAGTGGGCAGCAGAAGGCAAGACCGGAGCGTTATTGGAACCACGGCTACCGCGAGTCCTGGATCGCGCTCCGGACGAGGTTCCGGTTGTCTTCGTGCGTCACTACATCGCAGGTACTGCAAGTTCACCCAATATCCGCGCCAGTGAAATTTTTGAGACCAACCAAAACCTGTGGGCTTTTGCTATCGATCCCTGGTTGCGGCGTGATGTGCAAACACAAGCGAAATATATTCAACAACTCAATGCCGCCGTTCGGGCACCATTTGGACGAAAGCCAAATTCTACAGCGGCATCGGTATATCTCGACGATCTCGCGGACCGTCGAGGTGATATCGAACAAGCTTTTTGGCGAAAGATTCGCGCTGTTTATGTCGATATCTTGCAAGAAATCCGACAAAACCATCAGAGTAGTGATGATGAACCATCTCCGTTTGCGCTGCCGGACAACCTTACAGAACGGTGCGTGCAAGCGGGGTTGGAGGCTTTTGACGAGGTAGTTAACCCACATTCCCTGCAAGAACCAGCCCGAATTGCTTTTGTCCGAAGCAACCTGCAGCGACGCTTATGGGGGATATCGAACAAGCACCGTAATACTGCACAGGAGAAATCATGACCGAATACCCACCACATAACGAACCGGAGATGTGGCAAAAGGAATTAAGCGCAATTTTGCGGCAACGGCAAGCAGCACGAGAGGCACACCAGCCGCAGTGGCGTCGCAAACGAGCCGAACTACGCCGTGGGTTGTCTCCTTTTACCGAGCACTACGCCTACCCACACGTATTGCCGTATCTGCCAGCTGACACGAACGATACACAGAAAACGATCTTCATCCGTTTATTCGCGTTAGTGGCGGAATACGACAAAATTCCGGCCGCAGAAAAATCCAAGCAGCGCGGAAAACAATACAGCTTGGGTGCGTGGGCTCAACGAGTTTCTGCTGTACTTGCCAGCAGCAATGGCCAAAAATTTACCGTTGATCCCGACAACATGGATGCCGTCGGCAAGCGCCTGCAATTTCTTCATGCCCTTGATGCAGAAGAAGCCATCACCAATATCGGGCGCATTATGGCACTGGCTTCAAGCAAAAACAATGCCCCGACACTGGATTATTTCGACCTCTTCCACACGATGCTGCGCTGGGGCAACGGTTTTAGCGCAGAATCCCAGGCTGTACGACGCAAAGTGTTGCGCGAGTATTTTTCTGTCATCCCTGACAGCACTAGCGAAACACCGAACACCACCGCTTAAATCTCTGAAAGGTACACACTATGTCTCATCACTTGACCCTGCACATCATTTCACCCATCCCATTCAGTAACTTGAACCGTGACGATACTGGCACCCCGAAGCGCGTGAACCAAGGCGGTGCCCTGCGCGCTCTACATTCCTCACAGTCCATCAAGCGTGGAATTCGGAAGGCCTATGAAACCGCATCCTTGGATCTGTCGGTACGTTCCGGTGAACTCAGCGAAGCCATCGCAGAACGTGTCAAGCAGATTGATGCTGAATTGGATGAGAAAAAGGTTGCAAAAGAATCGAAAGCAATCATCGGCAAGCTGACGAAAGCGGAATCGACTGATAAAGAATCGAACCGCTCCATCTGGTTATCACAAGAAGAAATTGAGACCGCCGCACAGACCGTGGTCGATATTCTCAGCCCGCAGGAAGATGCTGAAAAGGCAGAGGTACAGGATTTCATCAACGGCACCAAGACCGGTTCACTGGCGATTTCCGCTTTTGGCCGTATGTTTGCCAACTCTCCGCAAAACAACACAGAAGCTGCGCTGA
>NZ_LZMN01000061.1:0-10800 GCF_001665955.1 Corynebacterium sp. EPI-003-04-2554_SCH2473622
CCAGGCCCACACCGTGCGCGTGTTCGGGCGCCGCGGCCCCGCCGAAGCAAAATTCACCCCGCAGGAACTGAAAGAACTCGACCACTCGGACACCATCAACGTCGTCGTCGACCCGGAAGATATTGATTACGACGAATCCGGCGAGGCGGCACGCCGCGCATCGAAGTCACAAGATCAGGTGTGCCAAATTCTGGAACAGTACGCGATGCGCGACCCGAAGGAAGCGCCACACACACTGCAGATTCACTTTTTCGAAAACCCGGTGGAAATCATCGGCAAGGATGGCAAGGTTGCTGCACTGAAGACCGAGCGCACCGAATTGACCGGCGACGGAAATGTGCAAGGCACCGGCGAATTCACCGAATGGCCAGTACAAGCTGTCTACCGCGCGGTTGGTTACCGTTCAGTGGGCATCGAGGGTGTGCCGTTTGATGATCAGAAGCATGTCATCCCCAACGACGGCGGCCACGTACTCACAGAACCGAATGGCGAAATTGTGCCAAGCCTGTATACCACCGGCTGGATTAAGCGCGGCCCGGTGGGCCTGATTGGTAACACGAAATCCGATGCCGCCGAGACCATCGGCATGCTGCTGGAGGATATTGCGGCCGGTAAGCTGTCTGCCGCCGACAACACGGACTTGGTGGAATTGCTGGAATCCCGCGGCGTCGAAGTAACCAACTGGGAGGGCTTCCAGTTGCTGGATGCCCGCGAAGTAGCTTTGGGTGAGGCCGAAGGCCGCGAGCGGAAGAAGCTCGTAGAGTTTGAAGAAATGCTTGAAGCCTCCCGTAACCCGCAGAGCTAGCGGTTAGCGCTAGCAAGTTCCACGGATCCGCGGCTCCCCGTAAAGCTATACACACCCAGATCTGGATTGTCAGATCTGGGTTTTATTATTTATTGACGGTCACACCAGGCCGCGCGCTATTCCACGTTGGCTTTGGCTGCGCGTCCAGCTTTGACCTCCGTTAGATGCACTTAACTCCGGCCCCGCTTTAGATTGGGGAAAGATCTGTCCACACCGGGTCACCGCCAAAAAGCATGACAACGGCATTAACTACGCTTCCCAGGATCATCAGCACGACACCAAGCGCGAATCCGAGGGCAATCGCGATTATCTCTACGAAGAATAAGGCCGGAGCCAACAGTAAAAGTGCGCGACTTCGGGCATAAAGCCCACACCCAAAAACAATTACCGCTGCGAGAGCAGTAACGAGCCAATACGCGAGGTCCCGCGTAGGCTCCTCGATGACCAATAACCATGAGAGCACATAAAATCCCATGACCACCCAGCCCGCGTAGAGCGCAATATTTTGACGAGACTTCTTGCTACGAGTTGTCAAGGACATGCTTTCTCCTTTAGGTTTCGGAGGTAGTTTCTATACTATAGTTTTATATTTTTAATTTTTTGAAAAATTGCTGATTGTCTATTACTTTAATTTAGTTAGTGGATATGAACAGCAGGCCAACACCTTTGCATCTCCACTTAATCATGACACATGAATAAGGTGTTGGCACTTAAGGGAAATATCCAATTTACTATTTCCAAAATCAGGGAACTAGCACCCCACTGGCCTACACAGCCGGGCTGCAGAAATCACCCTTATTGCAGCCTCGATATAAGCTCGATCCGCTCCAGAATATCGCCCTGCGACAGATCGCATTCCTGAAATGAATGCATTATCGCATCCAATCTTTGCCCCGCTGTTTCGCGCCCTATTTAGGCAGTGATCATGGTTCATGCAGATCCGATCAGCGCTGTTATGGGGGTTGCCACCATTTGTGCGATACTTTCCACACCATCCCCAGCGATTCGCAATGCTCTGGCGCGGGGTACCCAAACCTTTCTCTACGCGATACTCTTCAACCAACATCTCGTTATATACGCTCATTACTTCTATAACGAATGCGTCTACTTGGTCTTCCTTAGCTTGTTCCACATCGGTAAGTTCAAGCCCCTCAGGGGAAGTGTACGAATACCGATCAATCGTTTCGTTGATTTGATCTCCCGTTGGAACGTGAGCATATTGAACTGCGCCCGCTTCACGAGAAACGGTCGCATTTGCCTGTCCGGCCACTGAAAGTGGAATCATTATGACCATACAGGATGCAATGAATTTCCTCATGGTTTTCTCACTGGATCTCCTCACGCGCAAGTCGAGTTATATAACTCGAGAATGAACACCATTTTTAATTAAACGGTATCTACCATCCTACATAGTGACCGAAACAAAACAATAGTTCTTTGTGTGGTATGGATCACATTATAAGCTACCGTTGCCCTACTTCATAATATATCTTATTGTTTTGCTGGCTTGTCGGGCTGTTTGTGTGGACTGCCAATTCATAGGTACGTATCGAACCGGGCAGAACTGCCACGACATCAGTATCGAAAGCACTGAAAGATCATCATGAAATGTCCAGGTTTGTTCCGTTTGAGCAGCTGGGAAAACCTTCGACCATGCCAAGGAAATTTAATCAGGATGCAAAGGATCGCGTGGTCCGTCTCGTGGAAGATCGCATCGTGGCAGAAAACATGTCGATGCACCCCGCGTGCCAGGCAGTAGTTCCAAAGCTGGGGGTTTCATGGCACACGGCTCGTCAATAGACTTTGGCAGGATCACCGGGATGGCGATGTTACTCGTGCCGAAGAAGACGTGATTGCTGAAAACGCCAGACTACGTCGTGAAAACCACCAGCTACGCGACACTAACGAGCTACTGAAGGCTGCCTCAGCTTTTTTCGCCTCATGACTCGAACCACAACGTTAAGAGATGATCCGATTCATCGATGAATACCGAAACCGTTTCACAATCGAGTTCATGTATACGACGTTGAAGAATAACCGTAAAGGCGTGTTTATTACCTCGCGTGGTTATCGCCAATCTAAAGCTTGTGGCATGAGTGCCCGCAGACTTCGTGATGCTGGTTTGCTCGAACACCTTCGCCAGGTTCACGCTGATAATTATGGTGTTTATGGTGTGCGGAAAATGTGGCACGCACTTCGCCGTAAAAGAATCGCTATCGGTCGTGAGCAGACTGCCAGGTTGATGCGCGTGGCTGGCGTTTCTGGCAAAGGTAAAGGCCGGTCACCTATCACAACCCGAAAAGCTCACGTGCCTGATCTGCGCCCGGACTTAGTCCAACGCGAATTCAGTGCCGAAGCACCGAATAAGTTATGGGTCGCTGACATTACCTACGTGCGCACGAAGAAAAGCTTTGTGTACACCGCGTTTGTCACCGATGTGTTTTCTCGACCCATCGTTGGGTGGGCGTTATCAGATTCCATGCGCACTTCAAGCACTGCCGCTGCATGCTCTCAACCAGGCGATTGTCAGTGCCAAGGGAACTTCAGGGTTGGTTCACCATTGTAACCACGGGTCGCAGTATGTCAGCGTTGTCTACAACGAGCGAGGTGTCCAGCACGGCATTGCCGCTTCTACCGGAATTGTTGGGGACTGATATGACAATGCTTTTCTGAAAACGTGAACGGCCCCTCACAAGAGGTGAGCTGATCCATATTCTCAGGTGGGGTGATGTTGTCGAGGTAGAAATCGCGGCATTCGAGTGGGTGTCATGGTGGAACGTGACTAGTTTGCATCAAAGCGTGGGATACCGCATCTCTGTCGAAGTGGAAACCGAGTTTTGGAAGCAGAACTCGCTCCAAACAATAATAGAAATCAAGGTAAATGCCTAGAAACAAAACTCGGAGCACTTCAGAGGGTAGATATGCTGCAGCGCATCCGTCGGATCAGACGTGTGGGCAACCTTGCCAGTGGTGGGCTTTGATAACGGTGATCGTAAGGAAACCTTCCGCGATGGGTCGTTCGCCGTGCTGTTAAGTAGAAGGGTGCAGATGTATGTAGAGCTATGCGGGGCTCACTATCGGGATGGTGGCCGTTCCCTGTTACCCCTCCGCTAGGCGCTGAGGTGATGAGGGTCTGGATGCCGGATTATTCCAGCATCTTTTCCGCGCGGCCTGGAGGAACAGGTCAAAGCTGCATGATCCGATGCGGATGGCGTGACCCTGGATCACTTCCTGCCCCCGGTATGGAGATGCCGGGAATAAGCAGTGACATTCACGATGGAATAGGGATCTAAGGTGTAGATATCTTTTACATAAGCCTAGTCCGTCATGAAGCCCCCGCTGTGTTGGCAATTCGAACCCAGCGGGGGTTTGATGAAGCATTCAAGGTTAGAAATGGCAACGCGCGCAATTCTGCAGTGGGATCACATCAGCCTGCCTTCTTGTTTGAGTAGACAGCCAAAAGGAAAAGGCCAAGGGTTCCCAGTGCAGAGAATTCTGCAAATCGCGACCAGTTTAGATCCTCATCCCATCCTATGATATCCCGGAATACAACGTACACTCCGATAATCAGGATCATGATAATCCATTTGACCAGGAATTTTCCTAAAGTTGCCATGCCTACGCCCTTCTTATTCTGCTTGCAATACTAAGGATTTACCAGCTACCTCGGCACTGCCAACCCCAGTACGCGAACATGCCAACTAGAGCAGCAACATTTCTCCTGATGCCTTGCTTAGCGAGATACTTCACTGCTTCCTTTGCAGCCTTGGCATAGTCTTTCTGGCCAATCGCGGCAGCAACTACGTTAATGTCGAAGACGCTCTTGATGTCATCAGAGGCTTTTCCTTTGACGCATGTGAGGAATGTTCCAGCCCCGCGAGTGGACACGGACTGACCGGTGGCCGAATTCTCTTTGATTGCCTGATTGGCTGCGTCTTCACCAAGGAAATTCACGAGGGCATCATGTGCTTCCTTTTCAGTCTGGGCATTATCAACCTCAGCAAAGTACTGAGCGAGTGCTTGTTCCTCGATGGTTCCCGCAGACTCGACAGCGACAGGGGCAGGAGTTTCTGCGGCCGCTACCGGGGCAGCTGCAAGGGGCAGTGTGACTATGAGAGCCATGGTAGCGAGGCGGCTACGAGCATTTTCAACATATGGTGAATCCTTATGGGTTTAAAGCGTTGAAGTAACCTAGCGTGCGTTGCTTCAAGCTTTGTGGTGAGTGGTGGTGCATTAACGATCTTAGTTAAAGAAATGTTACAAGTCAACACTTTTAGTGTTGTATTTCATAGAAAGGGGTTGCTGTGCTTTCCATTAGGGGCAGACGGTTGTTTCACTTGCGACACAATGAGATGATTCCCCATATAGTCATGTGGTCATATGGGAGCCGAATGGGTAATTCTTGACAGTTATTATTTTGGTTCGGTTTGGCGTAAGCGTATGAAGTGCCCAGGCTTTTGTTTTGTTTAAGTAGATGGGAAAATCTTCGAACATACCCACAGATTGATCAGCGCGCGAAGGACCGAGTTATCCGACTAGTAGAAGATCGACTCCCGACAGAAACCATGTCGATGTAGGCCGCGAGTCAGGCAGTAGCCCCAAAGCCATGGTTTCATGGCGCATTGCCCGTCGATGGGTTCAACAGACCCTTCAAGCCCCCACCGTCTAAATTTGACCATTCCAGTTTTCAGGGACTAAGTTCAGGCGTCTTCCCAGGTACCGCTTCACTGCAAGCGCTTTTAGCGTTTTTCTTTGGGTTTTTACTTTGCTTCAGGAACATCAACCATAGAGCCTTGAATATGCGGCGAGGAAAACCATGATAACAACGTACATTTTATCTACTCACTGCAGACTATTTTTACGGCCGCAGTGCAAGCGAAACCCACAAACAGGGCGCATACTGCGGCACGCCCGAGGTCTCCGGGGCCGGCCTGACAAAATGTATCCTTGATAACAATATAGGATAAAGTTAGTTTATGGACACACAGGTAAAGCGCGGAAATTATTTTCTGGCAGCGGTTCTCGCTGGGGATGCAGCAATGTCAATCAAACCTCCCAAATTCATTCGAGATTGCCTGCATGGAGTGAACTTTCCGCAAAATTGGTGGTGGTCACTGATCGTCATCAAGTCGTTGGCCGCTCTCGGGCTTGTGCGCGGCACCGCGCAAAACAGCCCGCAACTGACAACTGCCACATCCACCGGCGTCGTGGCTTATTTCGCCTGTGCAATCTTCGCGCATGTGAAGGCAAAGTTTTTAGGCAAAGAATTCTGGCTCAACTGTTTAGGAATGACAGCACTCAGCACGACAGTGCTGGTGCAAAACCGCAAGCAGCATCGCTAGGCATCTGCCTGCGAACGCTCCAAGCCCCGCACCCCACGGTGTAGCATCAAGCACATGAAGCCAACCGTCGGAAAGATTGTCGCTGCTTCGATTCTTAGCGCCGGGGTGCTTGGCGGTGGTGCAGCACTGGGCATCGCCACCACCTATGATTCCCCAGAACGTGCGCACTACCAGATCGACGCGCCGACACACAGCAATCTCGCCCTGCGCATTCACAACCCCGACGGCGTGCTCACTGCTGACGACGAACGGATCCTCGAACGTGATGCCGCACGCCTCGAAGTACCGGGCGTCGTCAAGCAGCTGCACTATATTGTTTTCGCAGATAACGACGACAACGTCAACGACACCGTGGAAAACTACCTGCGCGATCACCACCCGGAGCTCATCGGCGACGATAATTTTGCCGACGGAACATTGTTTGTTGGCGTGGGGCTTAATCCCCGACAAGCTTTCATTTTCGCTGGTGATGACGTCGCAGAGTTACTCGAACTGCGCGACAGCAGCCACCTGAGCGAATCACTGGATGCGATCAAACCCGGTGTCAAAGACGGCAATATCCCCGGCGGCCTGTTCCACGGCGCCTCCGTAGCAACTGACCTCGCTGCCCTCGAGCAAGCGCGCTTCGATAGCGCAGAATCCGACCGCACCTCCGCCATCGTTATGGGAGGTCTCGGCGCTGCAGCCCTCGGTGGTGGTGTTGCAGCAACAACCGGCGGGTATCGGCGTAGCCGGGCAAAGAAAATCGCCCAGGCGCGGGAAGACTTCGACTATATTTCCGTTGAATTCGGCACACTCGCCCAGCGTTTGGACGCCATCGATATCCGCGCGCATTCACTGACCTCCGCTTTTGCGGATCAGCAGTTGCGTGACCAGTGGCGCAAGGTGCGGGACCGCTTTCTGCACATGCATGACGACGTCTCCAAGTTCAGCGAACTCAACCCGCGCAGCGACGACAAGACATTCCTGCAGTACGCGGGCCAGTTCAGTGACGCGGCCTCGACCGCGAAGAAAATGCACCATGCCGAAGACAACATCGACACGATCTTTGCTTTGGAAAATGGTGATGAGCTCACCCGGCGCACCGAGGCGCAGTCATTGCGTGACGACGTCGTCGAGGCGAAAATGAAGGTGCGAAATGATGATTCCGGTCTTTACCAGGAATTGGCTGCGATCCAGCAGCGAACCGAAGCTCTAGCCCAAGAACCTAGTGCTGAGGATTTCTTGGACAATTTTATTATCGTGCTGCGTGATTATCAGGCGGCATTAACAGAGCTACGCAGGCAGAAGTTTAGCGATATTGACGAATCAAAGGCGGATGCGCCGCAAGCCCCGGGATTGACTTCGTCCGATTACCGTCCGGGTTATGGATGGAACAACTTCGTGCCTTATTGGGCGCTGAGCAGCTGGCATGCTTCCACCGTCGAGGCACAATCCAGTAGTTCGAACAGCGGGAGCACGAATATGAATACGTCGTTTAGTTCTGGGTTTTCTGGCGCGGGTGGCTCATCGAGGTTTTAGCGCTAGCGCTTCAGGGTTTGAGCGCTAGCGCTGTGAGCCGTGCGCTTCGCGTGAGTTCTCGTGGCTATTGTTCTCTACGTCGTCGTGGTCACCGTGGTCATCGTGCTCGAAGCCGTGTTGATCGGTGCTGTGCAGATCGTCGCTGTTATCTTCGCGGCCGCCATTCTGGTGTTGCCCAGAAGCAGCGCCACTATCAGTCTCCCCAGCTTCGCTAGTCCCAAGCTCATCTTCGCGGGTCTCACGCAGTTCCCCAATCAACTCAGAAAAGAAATCCCGCACGACAGACCACTGCACGGTCGTGTTTTCCAAATGCTCCGGCAAACGTTCAATCTCTAGGCTTAGCTCTTTGCGACGGCGCTGCTCCGCCAGCTCACTGCGCAGCTCACTTAACGATGCCTCGGCCTCACGCAGAATCTTTTCCAGCTGCTCTTCTACGGACTTACCGCGCAGATTGTCAGCCCCGGTGTCGTGGTGCGGATCCATCATCGTTATTACTTCCTTATCTCATATCACCGGCGAGCATGTTCTGCACCGGGATGAGTGGTGATTCCTAGAATACGGTGGTTAGCAGGATCAAAACGCCCGGCAGCACCAGGAACATGCCCAGCACCCACGCTGCGATATACAGCTTGTTCCGTGCGCCGATATTCGCGATGCCCTGCGCCAAAAACAGCGGCACCTCACGCACACCTGGGATGCCGTAAATAACCAGCGCAGCGAAAACGTTGAACATCAGGTGAATCAGCGCGCCTTGCAAAGCAACCTGGCCTTCCAAGCCAGTGAATGCGAATGCGGCAATCAGTGCGGTGATCGTGGTGCCGATATTCGCACCGATGGTGAATGGATAGACCTGGCGGATGGACAAGGTGTTAGAACCAGCCAGAGGAACCACCAGAGCGGTTGTCGTCGAAGAAGACTGCACCAGCATGGTGATTACCATGCCAGCACCAATGCCGGAGATCGGACCACGGCCCAAGGACTTGTGCAGAATGTCTTTGGCCTTACCAACCATCACGACCTTCAGCAGCGCACCGATGAAGTTCACGACGCCGAGGATCAGCGCAATACCAATCAAAATCTGCGCGACACCAGCGATGGTCTCTGGCAACCAGCTCGTCGACGCAACCAGCAGGTCTTTGCCCGGCTCGGTGATAAAACCAATGAACGTGCCCAGGCCTTCCATGCCGGTGGCCAAGAAACCAGCCTGTTCAGATTCGGCGTTCACGCCGGAAACCAAGAAACCGGTGACCTTTTCCAACAGGCCGAACATCAGCTCCAGTGGCAGGAAGATCAGCACTGCCAGCAGGTTAAACATGTCATGCACGGACGCTGCGGCGAAACCACGACGGAAGGATTCTTTGTCGCGCACCATGCCCAACGAGACCAACGTCGAGGTCAGCGTGGTGCCGACATTCGCGCCCATCAACATTGGGATGGCGATCTGCACTGGCAAACCACCGGCCATCATGCCGACGACAATCGAGGTGGTCGTCGACGAAGACTGAATCAACGCAGTGGCCAGGATGCCGACCATGAGAGCGATCAGTGGGTTCTGCGCGAAAGCGAACAGCTCTTCTGCGTGATCGCCGGTGGCAGCCTTAAAGCCGTCACCGATCACACCGACAGCGGTGATAAGCAACCACACGCTGACGGCGACAGCAACCCAGTTCACCCACTGCTTATCAGTGTCAATGCCGAGGCGCTTCAGTGGATTACGCGGAGCCTTTTGCTTTTCCTGCACACCCTGTTCCAGCCGTAGTTGAGCGTCGCCAAGGGTGCGGTCATCGGATGCGGTCTGATCCGGGAACGTTTGCCCTGAGGAAGTGTGTGACATCATCTGTTTCCTGACACCTTGCTTCGCACTTGCAGCCCGCACCCCAGAAAACTTAAGAAAACTAGAGGTGCGTACTGCCACTGATTGGTTTGTTTCCGGCCCACTCGGGGCCTTACAACAAGCAATGTATAGGGCGTGCGGAAATACGAGGTTCACACAAGGTTACAAACAAGCAAACTTTTTGGATTGTGAGCAAGCTAACGGGCTTAACGACGCCCGGCCTTTTCGTCGGCAGCAATGATGCGCTGCAAGTACTCCGCTATTGTTGGTGCCTCGATCCAGGCCGGAGTTGGGTTCCAGAACGGAGACACAGCCTGACCTGCGATAAAGAAGGTGCCAAAGCCGTCGTCAGTAGCACCCACAAACGCGATCTCATCGGCAGATTCTGCCACTACGGAATAGCCAGCGAACGCGGTTGCCTGTGCACCCTTCAATTCTTCGGCAGAATCGTTCCGCTCCATGAACGCCTCGGCTGCCTCGGTGGTGGAGAGTTGTTCATCTGGAGTAAACATTCCGTTACGGAATACGATGCCGCGCGTCATGTCCCCATTGACGTCCTTGAGCGGCTTATCGATGTTCAGCAAACACCGCAGCCCATCCTCGCCCGGCGCGACTGTTTCCGGGAGTTCACACAACGATCCGTCCGGCAGCGCAATGCGGTAGAAGCCGTCCGTGATGGTCGGTTCAATGGTCTCACCGTAGCCGAGGTCAGCCGCCGGGGTTGGTTCCTTGCTGGAACTAGTTGTTTTGGAGCTGGATTTACCGCTCGACTTGCTGGATTTCTCCGAGCTGGATTTCTGGGAACCGGATTTCTCGCTGGACTTGTCTGTGGACTTGCCGGAGCTTTTTTCGGTGGATTTTCCTGAAGATTTCTCGCTCGATTTTCCGGTCGATTCGCTTGCCGACGACAAGGTGCTCGCGGCGATCGGCGAGAAGTCCGTGGTGAAGAAGATCGTGGTGCCTGGCCGCATGATCAACCTGGTGGTGAAGTAGCGGGTATTGTGACCCGGCAAACAGGCTAGACTAGGTGCATGAAACCTCATGCACGTAAACTCGCCCGCACGCTTGGCATCAGCGCCGTCATTGCTTTAAGCGTCGCGGGTTGTTCGAACCCAGAAAATCGTCCCGATCCGCAGCCTGCCGACAGCGCTGCGGATAGCACTGCCGATGCCGCTGCCACGGAGGCGGATTCTGCAGCGTCGGCTACGTCCAGCGATTCGGCGTCGGCAAGCGAATCGACCGGAAAATCGAGCGAGAAATCTTCAGGAAAATCCACCGAAAAAAGCTCCGGCAAGTCT
>NZ_LZMN01000062.1:0-22953 GCF_001665955.1 Corynebacterium sp. EPI-003-04-2554_SCH2473622
CAAGCGCTGGCTAGGTAGGATAATTGCTATGTTGCTGTCTGATCGAGACATCCGTGCCGCCATTGATTCTGAACGGCTGGGCATTAGCCCCTGCGATCCAGAGCTGATTCAGCCTTCGTCCGTCGATGTGCGGCTGGACAAGTTCTTCCGGGTGTTTAATAACTCGCGCTATACCCACATTGATCCGAAATTGGAGATGGAAGACCTGACTACGCTGCGCGAAGTTGGCGACGACGAAGGTTTTGTGCTGCACCCCGGTGAATTTGTGTTGGGTGCCACTTTGGAGGAATTCCGCTTGCCCGCAGATCTGGCTGGCCGTTTGGAAGGTAAATCTTCGCTGGGGCGGCTGGGCTTGCTGACACATTCGACGGCTGGTTTTATTGATCCCGGTTTTTGCGGGCACATCACTCTGGAGCTGTCGAACGTGGCGAATTTGCCGATCACGCTGTGGCCAGGCATGAAGGTGGGGCAGCTGGCGTTGTTCGCGATGACCTCGCCTGCGGAATCACCGTATGGCGCGGGAGCGTTGGGCTCAAAGTACCAGGGGCAGCGCGGGCCGACGCCGTCGAAGTCCTATTTGAACTTCCGTTAAATGGCCTGGGCTGTAGGCCGGTTCTAACTGGGGTTGTTGCGTGCATCTTACTGTTTTTGGCCTGGGTTATTTGGGGCTCACACATGCTGCGTGTATGGCAGAGGCGGGGCACGAGGTGCTCGGCGTTGATATTGCGCCCGCGCGCGTGGCGCAGTTGCAGGCTGCGCGTGTGCCGTTTTATGAGCCGGGGTTAGCAGAGTTGGTTGCCCGTGGCGTGGAATCGGGGAGACTGCGGTTTAGTTGCGATTACCGGCAGGCTGCGGAGTTTGCGCAGTTGCATTTTATTGCCGTGGGCACGCCGGAACGCGCGGATAGTCCGGCGGCTGATACCAGTGCGGTGGAGGCAGTCGTCGACCAGCTGGCGCCGCTGTTGCGTGGTAAACACGTGCTGGTGGGCAAGTCTACGGTGCCGGTGGGTACGGCCGCGCGGCTGCAGGAACGCGCAGCTAATATCAGCCGAGCCACTGTTGATATTTTGTGGAATCCTGAGTTTTTGCGCGAAGGGCACGCCGTGGCCGATACGCTGCGCCCGGACCGGATAGTGGTGGGAACGGGGGCAGAAAGCACTCCGAATGGGGTGAGCTCAGCGCCAGCGTTGCAGAAATTGCGTGAGGTGTACCGGGCACCGTTGGAGCGGGGAACGCCGTTTTTGGTGATGCCGTGGGCGAGTGCTGAACTGGTGAAATCTGCAGCGAATGCCTTTTTAGCCACCAAGATTAGTTTTATTAATGCCATCGCGGAGGTCTGCGAAGCCGTTGGCGGCGATGTTGCTGCGGTAGCTGAGGCCTTGGGCTACGACGAGCGCATAGGGCACCAGTATTTGGGTGCTGGCCTGGGCTTTGGTGGTGGCTGTTTGCCGAAGGATGTGCGCGCTTTTCGGGCGCGTGCCGACGAGTGCGGCGCCGGTGATGCGCTGGCGTTTTTGGGGCAGGTGGAGTTGATCAATGCCCGCCGGCGGCAGCGCGTGGTGCAGCTGGCCAGTGAGTTGGTGGCGCAATCTCCGAAGGTGGCGCAGCCTCCGAAGGTGGCAGAGCCTGCGGGGTCGGCACGGCCGGGATTGTCGGGCGCGGTAATCACGGTGCTGGGGGCGGCGTTTAAGCCGAATTCTGATGATGTGCGCGATTCCCCGGCCTTGCATGTTGCTGCTGAGTTGGCGCTGCGTGGTGCGCGGGTGCGGGTGTGTGACCCGCAGGCAGTGGAGAATGCGCGTCGGGTGTATCCGGGCCTAGAATATCCGGCTTCGCTTGCCGACGGTGTGGCTGGGGCTGATCTGGTGATTCTGGCGACCGAGTGGCGGGAGTACCGGGAACTGGACCCGGTGTGGGCGGCGGAGTTGGTGGCCGAGCCGGTGTTGATTGATGCACGCAATGCGTTGGACCTCGCGCGCTGGCGGGGTGCCGGTTGGCAGGTTCATGCACTTGGCCGTGGCGACTGAAGTAGTTCCGCACTGCAGGAATTAGGAACGGCGGGACTCGCGCACCTTTGAAGAATTACCCCTGAAATGGGGTGGTTTCTGACATGATTTTCGGTGGCGCTCGGCGTTGGAAAAAGGCTAAAAATGGCGCCGAGTGAGCTATCAAACCATGCAGAGTTACTAATTTAGGTCCCCCTATTTAGGGGCTGACTAGCGGGTTTTGGGTTTCCTTTGTTAGGTATTCCTGCAGGTAGCAGGGTTGTGTGCCCTAAGGTGGATTAGTGGAACCTATTGATTTATCTAAGATTCATAGGGTTAGCATTTCGCGGCATTGTTGGTAGTCTGGGAATCACAACAAAGCACACGGAACCGGATAGACGGTTTCGGAATTGATTTTCTTAGAAAGGTGTGATCGTTCCATGAACGAGAAGCTATTCAACTTGATCAACAAGCAGGTTACTAACGAGCACGGCGCTGCTTTGATTTACACCCAGCTGGCATACGAGCTCGACGAGCTGTCCCTGCCTGGTATGCGTGATTGGATGTTCAAGCAGGCTGATGAGGAGCGTGAGCACGCACAGAAGTTCGCTGATCACCTGCTGGATCGCGACGAGAAGCCACAGATCGGCGAGATCAGCGTTGATGATCTGAAGATCGAGAAGCCAATCGATGCTTTCAAGGCTGCCCTGGAGCATGAGAAGAAGGTTTCCGGCCAGATTCGCGACATCGTTCGCTTGGCTGACGAGATCGACGACGTTGACTCCCGCACCCTGCTGAACTGGTTCTTGGATGAGCAGATCGAGGAAGAAGCATCTGTTTCCGAGATCGTCGACCAGCTTGAGCTGGTAGGCGACAACGGATCCGGCATTCTGCGCATCGACGCTCAGCTGGCAGAACGCTAAAGTTTACAAGAGCCAGTAAAGAATGGCTCTGAGAGCCCTGCTTGAAGACCTCAGGATTTTCCTGGGGTCTTTTTGCTGCTTGGGACCCGTAGTGGAATTTAAGGGCGGGGATCCGCAATGAAAAAATTTCACTTACGGTAGCCTATGCAATCATGAATGTGCTGCCGGGCGAGGAAGCAGAACTGCGTCGACAACTGGAGCAGGCCGTTGCAGCAGATTCTGCTGGTTTTACCGATTCTGTACGTGCGGCAGGTTCGGTACAACTCGATGCCGCCTGGAATCATGTGGCAGCCGGCGGCTTTCCCCGTCGCAGTCACGATGATTCGTCTTATGCATTTGCGGTGCGCCATAGCGAGTTGCAGGCTGCCACCAGCCGACGGCTTCCTACCGTGAATCAGCTCCTGAAGACCGGCCTTCACCTGCACATTAATCGGCTTACAGATAAATTAAAGTACGACCTGGGGGCTATGACGCATGTCCCAGGTACAGATATCTGGACTCATTCGGTGGCAGTATCATCCGAGTACCAGGGCAGTTATGGTTTTCAACTCACCGAGGGCCATCGCACCCCCACCATGTGTGACCCGCACGCGATCCGTACCTTGTGGTGTGAGGATGGCTTTGGGCTTTCGGAGATTTCGCAGCCGCTGCCCGTCGGCAAGCAGGAGATGCGTGCGATCCCTGGCCAACTGGGAGACGTGCGGTTTCTGTTGTATTTACCAGCTACTAATATCCCTACCGGTGTTGCCGATGCTGGCGACGCTGCTGCCGGTGCCGACTCTGCTGACACTGGCGGGGGCGGCGATGAGCTGGTCCAAAAAGTTGGTCTACTCACGCTTTTTGACGGGGAAAACTGGCAGAAAGCCAACCTGGCCGCCCATATTGCCGCGGTGAATGAAAACTCGGAACGCCGGATGGCGGTGCTGTCGATTGTGAATGATTCCAATGCGCAACGCGTGCGTCGCCTCGGGCTGGAAGAAGAGTTTTTGGGATTCGTGTGCACACAGCTGACTGCATACGTCGCGACGCTGGCTGCCGAGCATTGCGTGGAATTGAGCCCAGAACACCGCATCTTGGCTGGGCAATCGCTGGGTGGCTTGGCGGCATTGCGTATCGCGCAACTGTATCCCGATGCCTATGACACGGTATTGGTCCAATCGCCGTCGTTATGGTGGCGGCCCGAGCGTAAGGCAGTCCCGACGGATAATAATCTGCAGAATTACAGCTGGATTACTGAGGAGTTTTTATCGCAGCAGGTTATGCCACGAATTCATATTGATGTAGGTGTGCGCGAAGATGTCGGTGTCGCCAAAGCGTTCTTGTTAGCGCGCAAGCTGGAAAGCTGCAGTTGGCCGCATAGTCTCACGGTGTACGAGGGTGGTCATGATTTTGTGTCCTGGCGTGCGCAGCTTCTTAAGCATGTTTTGGGTCGGGTGTATATTCACGAAAGTTGAATGTAAATAAGGCTATCCATTCTTTAACCCTAATCATTTAGGTAATTTCAAGGATGGGCTAACTAAACACCTAGGAAGATTTTAATTTGAAGGGCAGATAAATGACAACCCGACGCCGAATTGTGCACAGGCATGCGTATTTTGCCGTTTCTATCGTAACCGCATTCAGCCTGTTGTTGGTCAGCTGCAGCCAAGCTGACGAATCCGCCAATGGATCGGATGCCGCAAGCACGAGTGCGCACGCCACGAGTTCGGAAACTGCTGGAGAAACTGCTGGCAGTGAAGATGATGCCACCTCGTGGCCGCGGACTGTGGATTCACTTGTTGTGAACAACGGTGAGGTCACTGGTGATACTGAAGAAGTTGAAATTACCGAGCAGCCGAAGAATATTGTGTCGACTTCGGTGACTTTGACCGGTTCCTTGCTGGCTATGGATGCACCCATCAAGGCCACTGGCGGTGCAGCGGCCGGCGGTTTGGCCGACGAGCAGGGATTTTTCCTGCAATGGGCCGATGAAGCCACAGAACAAGGCGTCGAAAGCCTGTACAACCTTGAGGTAGATGTGGAGGCAATTGCAGCGCAGGATCCAGACATGATCGTTGTGAGTGCCAGTGGCCAGGATTCGGCGGTGGCTGAATATGACAAGCTCAGCGCCATTGGTGTGCCCGTCGTGGTGGTTGATTATTCTGACCAGGGGTGGGACGAGATTATGAGCCTGCTTGCAGAGGCCACCGGGCATGAAAAGGATGCTGCCGAGGCGATGCAAAAGTATGAGGATCGCCTGGAAGAGGTCACCAAGGCCATCGAGCTGCCAAAGCAGCCGACGAACTTTGTCATGCCGCTGCCTGGTGATCGCGGGTTGAACTTCTGGAGCGCGGAGTCAGCGCAGGGTCAGCTGCTGGAAGATATTGGTTTTGAGGTTGCGGTGCCGGACGACGAGATCGTTGATACCGCTGGTCCGCGTGGTGCGCGTAAAGACGTCAAGACCGTGGTCCCGGAAAACGCCCCGAAGGCCATCACCGGTGAAACCGTGTTGACGATGAGCACCACCGGTGGCGACCCAGTAGAGGAGTTGAAGAACAACCCACTGTTGGCCAACAATCCTGCTATCGCGAACGACGCTATCTACTTGCTGAGCCCAGAGCTGTTCCGCCTGGACTTCTACAGTGCGATGATGATGCTGGACGAGCTGGAGAAGCACTTCGCGAAGTAGCGTCAAGTAGCGCCTAAGGCGCGCTAGAGTGCATGGGTGCTAGCAAACGCCCAGGCCGTGTTTTATGTGTTTTTCGAGTAACAGCGTATACCACGTGGGAGACTGGCGTCGGATGGCAAAGTGCATTGATTCGAGTCCAGGTCTAGGGTTCCTCGTTCACCATCTTGATATGGAGACCCCTCCGGAAGGACGACGTAGGATGCTGTAGTCGGAATCATCTTGACATGGCCAGCGGAGAATGCTGGAAATTGTTGCGGGGTGTCAAAAAATAAAATTTTGAACTTGTCATTACCCCGTGGTTCGTGTTGGTTTAAATCCTTAGGACCTCGCAGTTGGATGGTTTCATACCCCGTCATCACCCGCACAGTGCCGGTAAGTTGATTTGTCGCATCCGTGCTTTGCGACGGCGCAGGCTGGGACCCGCCACCAGCACCAGTGCTTCCTCCGCTTCCTTCACTACGAGCTTCATCCGAGATCGTGACGCTGGCATTGTTTCCACCAGCACACACCACGGTGCCGTCGACTGCCCCACCATCGCAGCTCATGGAATAGTTCTGGCCCGTGACCGTGGAATACGCTTCTATCACGACATCAGTTTTTCCGGTTTCGACCCACTGGTTAATAAATGCTTCGTGCACGGCTTTGGCGAATGGATCAGAAGTATAAGCTCCGGCAACGAAGTGGGGGAAGTTTTCCGTGCTGCGCAGAGTCTCCATCGGGTTGTCGTGCCCGTCGGCTAGTGCGTCGATGAGCGCACGCTCCGAGACTTCCGACCAGATAATTGCTTGCGCGGCATCGCTGTACTCGGCAGGGATCGCCGCAGAGTTGAAATTCCATTCTTGGCCGTCCTTGTGCATGGTGCTGTCGGCGAGCACGTAGCGTTCTATTTTGCGATCCGGCGAGATCGACTGCCACGATTTTTGCAGCAAGCCGTTGTGGTCGGCGGTGGCGAGCAGGCGGGTACGAGAACCACCCACGCTGGCAGCACCATCAGCAAATTCGTGTTTGAGCAGCGTGGTATCAGTGAGGTCGTCGTTGGGGTAGTGGACCTGGATGCTGCGAATTTCGCTGGGATTGTGCTCGCGGAACAAAAGTGCAGGATGGCCGGAGTCGTCGATGTGAACGAGGGCGTAATCGCCTGCGTCTTGGCCGTCAAGGAATTTGCCGTAGGTTTCTGCGAGCTTTTTCGCTTGCTCACCAGTGTCTTCTTTTGTGCTTTCGTTTTGGCTGGATTGTTGCTCGCTGCTCTGCGCATTCGTGGATGCGTCGTTGCTTTTCGATGCATCGTCGGCAGAACTGCACGCAGTTAGGGCTAGGCCAGCGGCGCAGAGAGCGGTAACTAATGTGCGCGACGGCTGGAAAATCATGCCGAGGGTGGGACGGTTCATGTGTTTCACCTTGGTTATCCTGCAGGAACTATATTGTCTGGAATCATCTGACTGGGGACGAGATGGTTTGTAATCTATCGCATAGTGCACAGAGATTTCAGGGAATTTCAAGGCTAATGTATTACGCGTGGGCTGAACATCGTCGAGAATTCATCCATTGCGCAAGCCATTGTGGTGTGAGTCGATAAACTCAGTCCGGATTCTCGCAGCCCAGCAACCCCGGTGTGAATTGCGCGTAACTGGGGTCGGAATTGCTTCATGTTGTCTGTATTAAAACTCCACATGTTCAAGGCACGCTGCAACCAGGTGAGATCGTTGTGCCAGAGCTGTTGTTCTTGCGTGTTTGTGAGTTGCTCGTGCTCTTCTTCACCTGGTGCCTTCTTCTTTTTGGATTGTTGTGACTGCTCCCATGGGTCGTCGACCGGAGTGTTTATGCCGTCGTCATTGCTAACGTTACTGCTAACACCACTGGTGCTCTCAGTTTCATCGCCATGCACAGTACTGTGTTGCGTTTGCTGCTGTGCTTGTTCAGCGCTCTGCTTTTCTTGCCGACGTTTTTCCTTTTGTGCTTCCTCCCGGTGGGCGTTGCGTGCACAGGCCATCTTTTGGCGCAGCGTTTGTACCCAACGTCGGTTTGGCTTAGCTAGTGGGCCTTCTGCTTCGGTGGATTGCCAGGTGCCGTCGGCGAATAACCACACGATGGTTGCGGTGGCTGGTTCGAAGATGGGGCGGGCGCGTTTGTCGGTTTTGATGTTGTGGTGGTGTTGGCACAGTGAAATGAGGTTGGCTGGGGTGGTTGGCCCGTCGTCGTGGTATTCGATGACGTGGTCCATTTGGCATATGGTTGCGGGTTTTGTGCAGCCTGGGTAGCGGCAGTGTCCATCGCGTCCGGTTACGGCAGCGCGCATGGTTGGTGTGGTGGCATAGCCTGTGACTTCGTGGTTCGCGGTGGCATCCATGTCGTGGTGCTTGCCCGCCTGATCGGCGATGTTGTCGGCTGCGGTGCCAAACAGTGTGGTTACACCGGCGCCGGTATCTGTGGAGATGAACAGTGGGGCGTCGGCAATGTCGGTGGCGCGGTAGCAATTTAGGGTCACGGATGTGTGTGCTTTACCTAGTAGTAAGTCCACGACGGCGTCGCGAAGCGAAATGCCCGCTTCTTTCGCATGCTCATGCACGTGGGCATCGATCTTCACGGCGGTAGCGGCGTCGGTGTCGAAATGAAACTCGTGGGTATCGTCGCCATTGCGGCTGCCCAGTGGAATAGCGTGGACTTCATAATTTTTCCGCGTCGGATTCTTTTTCTGCTTCTGACGAACAGAGGAATCATGGGCTTCGATTTCGCGATTAATGCGGTTGGTGATGCTCCGTTTCGACGGCATCTGCTGCGCAGGTTTGGTTGGCGTGAGGTATTCGACCAGCAAATTATCGATGACAGCGAACAAGTGTGCGTTGACATCGCCGGCTTTAACCATTGCGCGGTCGATCGCGATCCACCGATCTATGTCGATATGCCACATCGTCGTCGCTAAATCACGCAGTTTAGGCAGATCAGTCATGCGATAAAACGCGCCGATGATGTCGCCAACCTTGTGGCTGCTCAGGCCGCTGGTTTCTATGAGCCCTTTGAGTAAAAGATCGTAATCGTAATGCTCAAAATCAATGAGGGAATCCCAGGCATAAAACTCTTGCCGACGCAGATGCAGCATGGTTTGGGCGTCTTTGTCGTGAGGGTTGCAGTGCGTGAAATAAGAGGTTGCCTCGGCGTTCACGGATTCCCTCCCCCGAATATGCTTGCTAACTGGAATGTCTCTAGTCTAACGCACGAAACGTAAAAACACAACAGTGTTCGAATAAAAATGAGCCCTAAAAAATTGGATCGGCAATCTGGGGAACCTCCCGACAAGGCGGTGTAGAAGTATGATAGTCCCAGGTAAATGGGTTATATAGCATGATTTTAGCCTTGCCGCAATCAAATATTGCACAGTATAGTGTGCAAGTTCTGTCTATCGATTCAATTTTCGCATTGCACAATCGCCGGGTCGGTGAGTGGGGGTTCTCATGTTCACCCAAAGTATAAGGAACGTAAAAATTGTAAAGATTGTAAAAGTTATAAAAGTTGTAAAAGTTGTAAAAGTTGTAAGGAATAGTAAGGAGTTATAAAACCGGGAAGTGGGCGTGCCCGGTAAAGCACACCCACATCATTAACCACGATCCATTAACCCCGCGCGCGATTAATCGCGGCCATGATTTCTAACTTGCGTGGCAACGCTAAACGACCTGGGTGCTTTCCGGACGCGCCGCCTGGGTGCTTGCCCTTGCTGCCAGGTGCGCCGCCACCCGAAAAACGAGAAACCGCATCGATTCCGCCACGTTTAACCTGCTCCAACACCTCGTCGACAAGCGCAGCAGACTCACCGTGCTGCGTGCTCAAACTATCTAAAATCGCCGCAATCGCGCGGGTCTGCGAACCGTCTACCAGCTGCGATATCGCCGACAAATCAATAAAACCCTTACCGACGCGAATGCCCGCACCCTTGGCCTGCGGCGGCTTCTTCGCACGGAAACGCTTCGCCGGTAGTGGCCGGTGTGCAGGCTTCGGAAACGGCTCCTGCTTGTCGACGGCGCGCGCCAAACCAGCCGCACGCTCCGTGATGTCATACGGATGGTAGGAATCCATGTGGATTACGGTGTCTGCGACATCAATAAACGCCGCGGAACCACCCGCGACCAGCACCGTCGACACGCCAACCTCAGCCAGCCCACGCACGCGATCAACCAGGGGAGTGATCGGTTCCTTCTCCGTCGGAATCAACTCGCGCATGCGCTCATCACGGATCATGAAATTCGTCGCGGACGTGTCCTCGTCGATCAGCAACGCAGACGCACCGGCCTCTAACGCCTCCATCAGCCCCGCGGCCTGGGAAGTAGAACCGGAGGCGTTATCAGTCGAAAAGCTCGTGGTATCCGTCTGTGCTGGCAAGTTAGAAATGAACTGCGAAATATCCACTCCCGTGATCGCGCGGCCATCCTCGGCGCGCAGGGAAGCAGCGGAATCGACGGTGATCGCAAACTCGCGGCCATCACCAGCAACGTGGTTGTATACCCCGCGTTCCAGCGCTTTCAGCAACGTGGACTTGCCGTGATAACCGCCACCAACAATCACCGTGACGCCAGCAGGAACCCCCATGCCAGTGACTTCGCGTCCTGACGGCAACTGGAACGTGGTGCGCAGCGAATCCGGTGCGCGAAACGGCACTGCCTTTTCTGCCGGGGTGTCGCGGTGGCCAGCAGAACGCGGCAGGCTGGAGCCATCGCCGATAAACGCGATCAGGCCTCGGCCCGGTAGCTGTTCGCGCAGGTAGTTCTGGTCGCGCTCGAGCAGTACCGCTTCGCGCAGGTCGTCGGCAGGAAAATCCAGCGCCTGGTCCAACGCAGCCGGAAGCACGTCGCACAGCAAAGCCCGTGCCTTGCGCCCCAGGATCTTGCGGCCGCGGGCCGGCAGCTGCACCTCGATGCGCAGGGTAGCGGTGTTAGCACGGATGCCGGAGCCCGCCCCGGCGTCGTCGGTAAGCACGACGCTGGCCCGGTCCAAAACCTGCTGGCCCGGCTGGTCAATGTGCAAGTCGCGGTCGCCGGAAAAGGCCTGGGCAATGCGGCGCGTCAGGAAATCGCGTGCGGCCACCCCCGCCAACTCTGCAGGAACCGGATTAGGTACGTCGACCTGCATCAGCGACGGCGGCGCAAACGGATCGGACTGCACCTTATCCACGCGCAGCCGGTATTCACCCAGCTCATAGCTGCCGTGCAATTTCTTGTAGGCGCCGTAACCAGCGCCATCGATGGAAGTTAATAAACGTGCAAGGCTCATGCGCCCCAGCCTACGTATTGGGCGGGGTGTCGTGGAAAGGCACCGAAAAACTTTCGGTATACATAAGATATGACTGCCACTACCGCGGACTCCGAAACTGACTCTGCCAGCTGCTCAGACACATCCAGCAAATCCATGATTGCCAGCTGGTTCCTCTGGAGCTGGGGCAACGCCTCGGTGTCGGCGGTGATGGTCACCTTCGTCTTCGGTACTTATCTGGCCTCCGACGTCTTCGGCCCCGACGAACGCGGCACCCAGTGGCTGACCACCGCCAACGCCATCGCCGGTATCATTATTGCGGTGACCGCCCCGGTGATTGGGCAGCGCGCGGATAAAACCGGCAGGCGCAAGCTGTGGCTCATCGTGCATACCCTGCTGGTGGTGGGGCTGATGGCGGCGTGCTTCTTCGTGCAGCCAGAACCAGGATTTCTGCTGCTCGGGGTGAGCTTGTTGGCTTCCCTGACGCTTTTCGACGAATTCGCCAACCTGAACTACAACGCCATGATCGTCGACATCGCCCGCGAGGGGAATATGGGGCGGATCTCTGGCATCGGCTGGGGCTTTGGTTATCTGGGCGGTATTGGGCTGTTGATGTTGGTGTACCTGAGCCTGATCGCGGGCGAGCCGCCGCACATTTTTGGAATTGGGGAAGACGAAGCGCTGAATATTCGCGCCGTCGCCGTGGTTTCTGCCGCCTGGTTTTTAATTTTCGCGCTGCCGCTGCTCCTTCACAAAGAAAAAACCGCAGATAAAAACACCATCGAGCACGTCAGTATTGCGCAATCTTACCGACGCCTGCTCGCCGTCATCGTTCGACTGTGGCGCGACGACCGCAACACCTTCTGGTTCCTGGTGTCCTCGGCGATCTACCGCGATGGCCTTTCTGCAGTTTTCGCCTATGGCGCGATCCTGGGCACCACGCTGTACGGCATTTCGCCTGCGAACGTCATCATTTTCGGCATCGCGGGAAACGTGATCTCTGCGCTCGGGGCGTTTTTGGGTGGCTGGTTGGACGACCGGCTGGGGCCTAAATTCGTGATCAGTGCGAGTCTTTGGGCGCTTTTGGCGACGGCCGTGGTGCTGCTCATTTTTAGTGAAGAGCGTGGACCGATCACTCCGACGCTCGCATTCTGGATTTTTGGTCTTGGACTTTGTTTGTTCGTTGGGCCTGCCCAGGCGTCGTCGCGTGGATTTATTGGGCGAATTGCCCCACCAGAAAAAGCCGGGGAATTATTCGGCCTGTACGCCACGGCTGGGCGCAGCGTGTCGTTTCTCGCGCCGGTGTTGATCAGTATCTTTTTGGCGGTATTGCACAGTAATATCGCGATTATTTTCGCGATTGCGACGATCCTGGCCGTCGGCCTGGCGCTGCTGTATAAGGTGGATAACCCGCGTGAACACGCACGGGTTGTATAAGAGGTACGCGGGAGATGGATTTTCACTGTTAACCATCCCTAATTGCGAGACTACTTGTGAATAATGGGGGTAGTCAGGGGTGTTGTTTTTGGTTTTATTGATTGTTTTTGTTGAAAGGTATTGCTATCTGAATAGAAAGCTTTACTATGATCTTAATCATTAGAATAGAAGAAAGTAGTTTGAGCCATGTTAAACGTTTTTCGACGCAGAATAGTTTCGGCTGTGGCTGTCTGGGTATTGTGTTTCGGTGGTGTGGTTTCTCCCGCTGCTGTGGGGCACGTGCCTCGCGTGCTTGTGTGATTGATCGTTATAGTGGTGAGGATTTTGGTGGGGTGTCTATTCCACGGCATTATGAGTACTGGGGATGCCATAAACCATGGAAGTATATGCAATGGGACAATTGGGCGCGACATGATTATTGTATGGATACAGCAGATCTAAAAGGCACGTCTTATAGAGGGTGTTACGTAGATTTATTTTCGAATATGAATAAAATTTGTAACGCAAATTATGGTGGGGCACCAATCCGGAAATACGATTGTCAGACCGCTAGAGATCTATATTTTATTGCTGTAGATACTAAAAATTGATATATTTACCGGGAAAGGAACGTCAATTAATGACTCTCAATGCCTATGTTCATGTAGGTTGGGATGGGTATCGATTAATACTAGATCATGTTGAGAACTTTAATTTACAGTTTTTCTTGATTTGGTCGGGTATATTTCTTTTGCTACCTATGTCCGTAGGAGTCGCTGTAGGATATGCACTCTTTCAAGAGTTGCCTTCAGATGAATTGAAAAACTATTCATATTGGGAAGGCTTTGCAAAAGTCTTAAAATCTGGCGTGCCAGGTTATTGTGTGGGACTTATTTTACCTTTTGCTTGGTTAAGTTGGTCTGGGTATGTAGAAAATAATATGCCCCGTATCGGCCCCCCGGGTGAATATTCGTATTGGCAAGCATTCGGGCTAGTTGGGACTGCAATAATTATCTCGGTAATACTTAATCTTAAGAACCGTCTTTTGCTCGTACCTGGGATAACTGTGCCATTGGGAATTACGATGGGAATGGCTACAGTGTTCGTTGTTATTGAATCTACTGTGCCCGACAATATTAGCGGTTTAGCAACGGCTTACACTTCTGTTGTTGGCACTCTAATTTTAATAGTGGTCAATCTCCCTCTTTCGATATGGAAGTTTCGCAAAAACAAGCCAAGAATAGAGGGTAACGCCCAGTGAAACTACTATGCTATTGGCGGGCAACGCCAATTTACGCACGTGAGTCATATTTCGCGGTGGTTAATCTTGCTCAGCGTGATAACCGTTAGCAAAATATGAGGACAAAATGGACTTTCACGTAGAACGATTTATCAATATCGCGGGATTTGCGGTTGTTTTGCCTACTGCAGCTGCTTTGTTGGCGTTATATCTTGCTTTCCGTTTCTCTGTGGAGAACCGAAACGCCATAGACCAACTGAAATGGCCGTTCTCCGTATTTTTATTGAGCCGTTGGTTCGCTGGTTTTATTGTGGGGCCTGTGCTTGCTGCAGCCTGGTTAAGCTGGTCGGCTAGCCCAGGTTTAGAAGGAGCGGGATCTTTTCCGGGAACCTATCCGTACTGGCAGATTGCGCTGTGCATTCTTAGCGTAGGGGGAGTTTCCATCATGATTAATATGTGGTGCGCGATCCCCCTATTGGGTGGCTTTCTCGCACCGCTGGCGATGTCATCGGGAATTGCTTTCGGCGAAGCGTATTTGGAATCATTCGGAGTGGCAAGCCAACAAGGTATCGGCACCGTGATGGCTCTTGTTGGCTCATTTATCGGTTTGCTGGTCCTCAATTTCCCGGTAGCGATCTGGCGGGACAAGCGAAAGAACCATGCTACTGCCGATAACTAGCCAAGAAATTACCCAAGCGCTCAATCGCATTCTCGAGCTGTGACGCCCACGGCAGCGTGACCACGCGGAAGTGGTCCGGGTGCGGCCAGTTAAAACCTGTGCCCTGCACCATCAGAATCTTTTCTTGTTTCAAAATATCCAGCATCAGCTTCGCGTCGTCATGAATTTCGTGCACATTCGGGTCCAACTTCGGGAAGCAATACAATGCACCCTTTGGCTTGACGACGGATACGCCCGGGATTTCACTGAGCTTTTCGTAAGCGATATCCCGTTGCTTCAACAACCGCCCGCCCTCGCCGGTCAACTGGTAAATCGATTGCTGCCCACCGAGTGCCACCTGGATCGCGTGTTGCGCTGGCACATTCGGGCACAAGCGGGTACCAGCCAGCATCTCCAAGCCTTCGATCAAACCAGCAGCATTCCGCTTCGGGCCAGTAATTACCATCCAGCCGGCACGGTAACCGGCCACACGGTAAGCCTTCGACAAACCGTTGAAAGTAATGCACACCAGATCCGGTGCCAAGGACGCGGTGGAAATGTGTGTGGCGTCGTCGTAAAGAATCCGGTCATAGATCTCGTCGGAAAGCAACAACAGCTGGTGCTCGCGGGCAATATCTACTAACTGCTGCAACACCTCACGCGAATAGACCGCACCGGTGGGGTTATTCGGGTTGATGATCACCAGCGCCTTGGTTTTCGGGGTGATCTTGGACTTCAGATCTTCAATATCCGGGTTCCAGCCGTCGTCCTCATTGCCCAAATAATGCACCGGAACACCGCCGGCCAGGGAGGTGGCCGCAGACCACAAAGGATAATCTGGGGCCGGGATTAGTACCTCGTCGCCGTCGTTCAGCAGCGCCTGGGTGGTCATGGTGATCAGCTCAGAAACCCCGTTGCCCAAAAAGACATCGTCAATATCGAACGTTGGGAAATCCTCCAACTCGTAGCGAGTGACGATCGCCCGGCGCGCCGGAACAATGCCCTTTGAGGTGGAATAACCCTGCGCGGTGGGCAGCGCGGAAATCATATCCCGCATGATCACATCCGGGGCATCAAAACCGAACGTTGCCGGGTTACCCGTGTTCAGTTTCAGGATGCGGTGGCCGTCGGCCTCCATGCGCTCGGCTAAATCCGCGACCGGGCCGCGGATCGCGTAGGCCATATTCTTGATCTTGTCGGATTGATCAAAAATGCGCGCAGGGTGACGTGGATGACTCATTCCTCTATCTTGCCAAAAACGCTAACGGTTTTTCCATTTGTTCAACTGTTCCCGCGCCATGTTCATCGCATCCCCGCTCAACTCCGCAGCCTGCGCCCGACGCTCCGCCCACTGCTGGCGCGTCAACTCCTTTTGCTCTGCGCGACGCCCAGCTTCTGCAGCGCGGATTTCTTTGCGACGCTGCCGCTCCAACTGCGCCGGTGACGGGCGGTGCCAGGAATCCGGGCCGATCTGCATGACATACAGTGCGATCCAAATTGCCGGAACCACGAATGCGCTCAGCATCGCTAAGCCTCCGAACAACATCGCGGTGCCGGTGCTTCCCGCCTCGAAGGCCAACGCGACGAAGCCCGGAAACGCGATCATGCCCGCCAGGGACGTCAGAATCGACGTGCCCAGCCGCGGCTTCTTCGCGGCCTCCCGTGCGCGCTGCACCTGGGATTCGGAATAGTACTTTTCCACGGCGCCGCCGGTGGCTTGCTGCGTAAACGGGATATCCACGAATACCTGATCCAGGTCACGCTGGTATTGCGCCTGGGCGACGGCCGCGCACCGGTCATCGAATTCGTCGATCTGCAAACGGCCTTCCGCCAGCGCGTGTCCCAGGGCGTTCATCGCCTGGTCGCGGTCTGCATCGGACAGGCGCATCGACGCATCACTCTGATTGAAGGGGGTGCTCATACCGTCATCTTAGCCGGATGCCCTAACCCTATGCTCTAGCCGGCTGCTCGCGCGATTTTTGCTTCAGTAACCTCCGCGTACGTCGCCACATCCTGCAACAACGAGGGATCGTGGCAGGTCATGATCACCGCCGCTCCACCGGACAAACACTCGTGCAACAGCGCATGCAGCCGCCTGCGATCAGCCGGGGTGAGTCCCACATCCGGTTCATCGAGCAACACCACCTGCCGACGCTGCGCGATCACCGCGGCCACCTGCAGCAAGCGCAGTTGTGACGGGCTGAGATCCAACGGGTGGGTATCGCCGGTGAGCTCTGGGGAAGGGTGCGTGGTGGTGTCCGGGCGGGGGCTGATGATTTTCCAGAGTGTGTCGTCGTTCAGCATGGCGCTTGCCGACGCATCCAGCACCTGCGCTGCCGGATCCTGCAAAGCCAGCGAGACCGTTGCTTTGATATTGGGCGCGGCGTGGGCATCTGGGTTGGTGTCTGGGCTGGTGTGGGGGTTGGTATCTGTGCTGATGCCAGCAAGTTGGCGCAGCAAGGTGGTTTTTCCGGCGCCATTATCCCCGCGTAACCAGCACACCGTACCGGCACGAGCCTGGAGATCCACCGGCGCACTGGAAAACTCGCGTGCGGGATTAGTGGTTTTCGCAAACTGCCACCAGCGCCGCTTTGGTGTGCGACGACGGGCGCGGATTCCGGACCACTCCGCGACGATGGCGCCGGGTGCAATCCGAGCCAGGCTCAGGCCGCCGTGATCTGCGGCGTGCCGATAATCCAAGCACAACACCATCCCAGCGCCGCTTACTGCGAACTCGCGTAATGCAGCCATAACCGCTCGGGCCGAATCCGGATCCAGCCCGGCGGTGGGCTCGCAGGTGATGATGATATCCGGGCGGGCAGCTAAAAAGCTGGCCACCAGCATCCGCCGGGTCTGCCCACCCGAGAGCTGCGCGGGGTGGGTGTGCGCGAACTCTTCGAGCCCGAGCTGGTGCAAAATTTCTCGACAGCGTGGTTCCATGTCTGCAGCTGCAATCCCCTGCTGCTCCATGGGCTGCGCGATTTCTTCGATGACCGTGTCGCGCTGGTGTGAGACCACCGAGCCGATCTCATAACCCAGCACCACAACACGGGGAGCCGGTGCAGGTTCGCCGCGCAGAAATTCGTAATAAGCGTGGGCGATCTGCCAGGCATCATTGCTTGCGGTGTCATTGGTTTTGGCACCGTGCTTTTCGGCGCCGCGGTCGTCGGCACTGTGGTCGTCGGCAAGCATGACGTGGCTAAATTTTTCGGTGCAGACCTGCCGGTGTAGCGCGTTTATATCCATGCGAGCACCACCAACCCGATGGCTGCGGCGGGGAAGATGAGTCGCAATACGATCTCCCAGCGGTGTGCGCGGACCGGGTAAAGCACAGTCCGCCGGCCAGGTGCGTCGTACCCCATGCCCTGAAGAGCGATTCCACGGTCGGCACCCCGGGTTAAAAGACGGGTGATCACGGGAATGATCATGCGGGGAATCACGGTGGTGAGGGTGACTTTGCGCCCAGCCAGGCGGTTGGCGGTGGCGACTTCGCTGATTAAAGCGCTGGCTTGCGGGAGCAGCTGTAAGGAGGCGCCTAAAACATAGACGACGGAATGGTGCAGGCCGAGGTGCTGGAGAGCTTTGAGCAGATCCGGGATGTGTACATTCGCCATGGCCGCCAGCAGGGCAGTCATGAGCGCGCAGAAGCGCAGCGCGAGTTCACCTGCGGTAACCAGCCCGTCGGAAGTGAGCAACGGTGCGATCTGGTGTTCGCCGTGCGGGGCGTGCACCAGCAGCATCGACAACCCCGCGGGAATGGATAACGCGATGGACGTCGCCGGGACTGCTAAGCTGCGTGAACCAGCAATGCCCGCGAGCCAACCCAAGGCAATGATCGCGGCATGCAGCAGCGGCCAGGAAATAGACAATGCAGCCACCCACGCGGACACGCCAATAATGATGACCGTGAGCGGGTGCAAAAAATGCACTGGCTTGCCGACGGGCACCTGAGCCGTACTAGCTGTGCTCTGCTTCATCGCGGTGTTGCGGCGGAAGCAGCTGGCGCAGGGTGCGCTTCGGCAATGCCTTCCAGGCGGCCCAAACGATGAGCAGCACCAAAATCTTATCCAGCGGGTCCGAGATGAACGACTGTAACGTCACCGACGCCAACAGCGACTGGCCCATCTCGCGGAACAAGGACACCACCGCGCCGGTACCCACACCCGCGGTACCGCCGTAGACGAAGGCCGCGACGGGCGCGGCGATCGCACCAGCGATAATTCCGACGATCGCCCCAGAGACAATCAGGCGCCACAGCTGGCGGAATGCCCCGAATTTGTGGATGGCCACACCGGACATCCAGCCGACTGCAGCCGAACCCGCTGCGAATGGCAGGGCAGCAGGGGTAAGCAAAGCCCAGATGAGGTTGCTGAGAGCGCCCGTCGCCAAGCCCGCATATGGCCCGGCGAGAGCCGCGATGAGCACCGTGCCGACGGCATCGAGGTACAGCGGAATACCAGAGGCGCCGATGATCTGGCCGACGAGAATATTAAGCACCAACGCCACCGGAATGATCGCGAGTGTGCGCGCCGGGATATACGGCACGGTGGAAATCAGCAGCAAAACAGTGCCGAGCAAGTATCCGCCCATGGTGAACAACGCGGCGGTGGAGCCGACAGATTCCCATTCCGTCGGGCGCGCAAAGACTAGGATCAACCAGGTTGCGGCAATGGCGGAGATACCCAACCAGCGCAGGATCAGTGCGTTACGAGTGGGACTGACAGGGGACTGGGGAGAGGACCCGGCAGAGGAGCGGGAAGAGGGGGAAGATGAGGACGAAGATTTCGCAGGTGACATGAATACTCGTTTCTAGCGGATCAACTTTTAGCGGATCAACAATGCACAGGCTGCGGTGGGCCGATGCTTTTTACACACGCAAATCCGCCTGGTATCCCTATGTCACCTCGGGAGGGCGGACAACAAATCGTGCCGAAGGACGACTTGATCGTGCAACAGTGTAGCGGTTCCTAGCGAGAACTAGTCCAGCGGCACGCCATTATTATCAGTGCCGTAGCCACCGCTGCGGGTCAGAATGAGAATAAACTCCACGAACACCCAGAGATGCAGAGCCAAGAGCACCGGGATGCCGATCAAAATAATTGCTGTTGCATAGCCCATCACGAGCATCACCAACTGGATAATACCCTTTTGCTTATTACCCAGGTAGAAATTGTGTACGCCGAGCGTGCCTAAGAAAAAGGCCAAAAGCGCGGACAACAACATAGATTTTTGCTTGTACCCAGGGTACGGCAGCTGCGGATCACCATACTGGATATTCTGCTGCATACCTTGGCCTTGGTAGCCATAGTTGTTGTGCTGTGCAGGGCTGTACTGTCCAGCATCATGCGCGGAATAGTCCCCAGCATAGCTCCCAGCATTGTTAGTAGTATCGAAAGAATAACCGGAATTGTTCGAGTATTTCGAATAATCCTGCTTCGGCAGCCCGTCGTTATCGTAGGCGCTGTATTTGTTGTATCCGTGCTCGTTGTGGCCGTGATCCTGCGAGTTCATGCAACCAAGTGTAGAGCACGTTGTGGACTGCGGCAGCAGTGAACTTGGTGAGCTTATTTATGCTGGTCGGCAGGGTTCGGCCGGCGTGGTTCCGGGCGTCAGGGGTTGCGCCCCCCTATAGCGAATTCCCCGTGCCGCTAGCGCAGGTAACCAGCAGTCAATCGTGCTGCACGGTTGAGCTCGGCGAAAGCAGCCGAAATATCAGCCGCGCGGATCACCCGAGCGTTGGGCTCCTGGCCCCAATGGTTTTTAAAATCTGCGACGCTGGTGCCCCGGAACAGCTCGGATTCCGCCTCGACGGCCACACGCGTTTTCGTGTTGATGGTATCGACTGCACCCACAGCGATCATGACCGTGAGCAAATCATGAATCTGTGCCTGGTAGCCTTCGCCGACGCCATCGTGAAATTCAAAATAAAACCGTGTGATTTCTTCAAGCAGTCCAGACCACGTGGTGTCGGGCATCTGATTTTGTAGCTCCCGCAGCCGTGCCGGGGTGAGCAGCATCTGCTCGGTAACGCCCAAGGAACACAGGGTGACCGGGACGGGGGCAACCTCGAATAACTTTTGTGCCGCGTGGGGGTCGACCCAGAAATTCCACTCGGCAGTTGGGGTCGTATTGCCCGGATAATTGAGAGAACCACCCATCACCGTGATGGCAGAAAACCTCGCGAACAGCTCTGGGTGCTCCTGCGCAAATATTGCGGCATTGGTGGCAGGGCCGGTAACGACCAGGTGGACGTCGTCATGCGTACGTAGCGCATGCTCCCAGACTTCCTGCCACTGTGAGCCCAAGCGCACCCCGTGGCCAGGAGTATCACTGTCCGCGGTCCCCGGCCAGGTGCTGGTGGCATAACCCAAACCGGTCAGGCCGTGGGTTTCCGGGGTGGTCTCTAGCTCGACCTTCAGCGGGGTGGGATGGCCCATAGCAACAGGGACTAGGGAGATTGCGGCCGCATGCATTGACGTTGCACCTGCTGGCGCACCCCGAGGCGCAGTGGGGGAGCAGTGGCCAAGCACCCAAGCGGCATTACGGGCAGTGTTTTCCACCGTCGTGTTTCCGGCGGTGGTGGTCACCCCGACCAGATTGATTTCGCGTGCATGGTGCAGTGCAGACAGATAAAACAGCGCGTAGGCATCATCGATACCAGGATCGCAGTCGAGGAGAATCGTCGGCAGGCCAGAACGAGATGCACGAGTTATCGATGTACGAGTTGTCGATGCATGAGTTGTCATAGTGCCGAGCTTAACTGCTTAGTGGCTAGTTGTTGGTTGCTTGGCGGGTCTTGCGCGCACGAGCAACCATATCCGTGAGCGATTGTTTTACCTTGACGAAAGCAGATAACGACGACTTCGCATCCTCGTCGTCCTCACTCGAGGCAATTTCAATGTCGTCGATGGTCAGGTCACCGGCGCGCAGCCCCACCATCTCCGAGTGGTAACGCATAATCACCGCGACGGTAGCGGCAATTGGCACTGCCAAGAACGCACCAATAATGCCAGCTAGAGCAGAACCCAAAGTGATAGACAGCAACACGATTGCGGCGTGCAGCCCCATCGAACGCGACTGCAGTACGGGCTGCAAAATATTGCTTTCCAGCTGCTGCACCAAAATAATCAAGCCCAAAACCAGCAGAGCATTGGTCAAACCATTGGACACCAGTGCGATTATGACGGCTAAGGTACCGGCAGTAATAGCGCCGATGATGGGGATGAAGCCAGCGAAGAATGTAATTGTCGCTAATACAAATGCCAGTGGCACATTCAGGATCCACAAGCCCAAACCGATGAAGATGGCATCGACGAACGAAACCACCGCCTGGGTACGGAGGAAACCTGCGAGGGTATTCCAGACGCGGGTCAGTAACTCCGTGGCATGCCAGCCGATATCGTGGCCGGTGTATTGGCGCAGCCACGGCAGGAACTTCGAACCGTCTTTGAGGAAAAAGAACGTCAGTACAAACATGATCACGATGGTGATTACCAGCGTGCCGGCCACCGAGACGCCCGAGACCAGGCCCGAAGCGATAGTGCCAGACTGATTGCGCAAGAATTTCACAATGCTATCGGAAAATTCCGAAACCTTGCTGACGTCTACCTCAAATGGCAGCCGGTCCGTCATGGACAGCAGTTCGCGCGCGCCATTTTCCGCCTCATTGACCAGCGCAGAGCCCTGGGAACGGATGGTCGGGCCCATCGCGGCAAAAATTCCGACGACTGCACCGATAGAACCCAATAACGTGGTTAAAGCGGCTATTGCAGGCGGAAACTTCGCCGCCTTCAGCAGCTTCGCCACTGGTGCCAGCAAGGACGTCACCAAAACTGCCAGAATCGCGGGAAGGATCGCTCGCCAGGCGAAGTACACGATGACCAGAGCCAGCGCCAGGGCAGCGATAGAGATAATCATCCGCCATGCCCATGCCGCCATAGTTTTCCCATCACGTGCCCAAATGACAGAGCGGTCTACATCCTCGACTATCACAGGGGTTTTCCGGTCTGGCGTAATATTGCTCAGCCCGGGCTCCGGTGCCGCGCCATCATTCGCGGTGATTTGGTTGGCCGGGCTGGCAGGGCGTGATGCCATTTCGGCTGGTTGGCCTTCGCTGCTGGCACTGGCAGAAGCGTCATCGTGGTTAGTCACAACGTTGACTATAACTTACTAGGGCAAACAAAAACGCCCCGGAGGTGAAGTGCTCCCCATTAGTTGGACTGAGAAATCAGTTTCCGACTAGTGAGGAGCACTTTTTATGAGAGCACGAAGTTCTTTGAGCGAATCTCAACGCGAGCAGCTCGTTGACTTGTTTGAACAAGGGCTGAGCTATAGGGCGGCGGCTCACCGGTTAGGAGTTGGCCTGTATCCGGTAAAAAGATTTGAGCGTCGTTTCAAGCTGCATGGCAGACTATGTCTTGTGGAGAAACCAACTAAGCAGCATTTTTCCTTCGAAATAAAGAAGGAAGTTGTCGATCGGTTCATTAACGGCGAGTCCAAGATGGAACTGGCTAGGCAGTTTGGTTTGTCATCGGACCAACTTGTCTCTTATTGGGTGAGGGCTTGGCATGCCGGTGGTGATCAAGCGTTGCAGCCGAAACCGAAGGGACGACCGAAAGGCAGCGCCAGCTCGAAACCGTTGACCGAGGAAGATCGGCTACGCCGCGAGGTGGAGAAACTACGGGCAGAAAATGCGTACTTAAAAAAATTGCGGGACTTGAGGAACCAGCGACGAGGCTGAAAGTAGAAGCTATCGTCACCCTCAAGTCAGCCCACCGCCTGGAAGACTTGCTGGTTGCGGCATGTCTTGCCCGGTCAACATTTTT
>NZ_LZMN01000063.1:0-9220 GCF_001665955.1 Corynebacterium sp. EPI-003-04-2554_SCH2473622
ACTCGACCCAAAACGTCAGAAATGATCCGGTTCATCGATGAATATCGGGATCGTTTCTCAGTCGAGTTCATATGCACTGAAGTGTCCCAGGTTTTGTTCCGTTTGAGTAGATGGGAAAATCTGGAAGATGCCGAGAAAATTTGGCAAGGACGCCAAGGATCGTGTGGTCCGTCTCGTGGAAGACCGCATCTTGGCAGAAAACATGTCGATGCAGGAAGCGTGTAAGATCGCGGCACCAAAACTAGGTGTCTCATGGCATACTGCCCGTTTAATGCGCTTGGCCGGTGTTTCAGGCAAAGGCAAAGGCCGATCACCAATCACAACGCGCACACCTCAACGTGCCGGATCTGCGCCCAGACTTGGTCGAGCGTGAATTTAAAGCTCAGGGCCGAAAATAAGCTGTGGGTGGCTGACATTACGTATGTGCGCACGAAGAAAGGCTTTGTGTATGCCGCATTTGTCACCGACGTTTACTCCAGGCGGATCGTTGGGTGGGCGCTATCGGACTCGATGCGCACCAAGGCTTTGCCGCTGCAAGCACTCAATCAAGCGATTGTGAGTGCGAGGGAAACAACAGGTCTCATTCACCATTCGGATCACGGCTCACAGTACGTCAGCGTTGTCTACAACGAGAAACTTGCTGAATTCCGGATTTAATCTTCCACTGGAACGGATGGCGATTCCTATGACAATGCTTTGGCTGAAAACGTGAACGGCCCCTCACAAGAACGAGCTGATCCATACTCGCAGGTGGGATGATGTTATCGAGGTAGAAATCGCGACATTCGAGTGGGTGTCATGATGGAACGAGACAAAATTGCATCAAAGTTTGGGATACCGCACCCCGGTCGAGGTTGAAGACGCGTTGTGGGAACAAGATGAGTCCCGGGAAACAATAGAAAATAGGGTAAATGCCTAGGAACAAAACCTAGGACACTTCACAGGCACAGATTCAACAACCGCACAAATACGAAAAGGGAAGACACTAAAGCCACGCGGAAACAGGCTCAGAAACACATCACCGTCGGGCCGACGTTCGACCCTCGTGGCAACAGTTCAGCATCTGCTGTATAGTCCAGTGCATGCTGACTATTGCTTCGCGCTTGGACGTGATGAACCGATTGGGTCGGGCGATGGCCGATCCCACCCGATCCCGTATTCTCCTGACCCTGCTGGGCGGCCCGGCCTATCCGGCCGCTCTCGCCCGGGAGCTGGAACTGACGCGGTCAAATGTGTCGAACCACCTCACTTGCCTACGGGACTGCGGAATTGTGGTCGCCGAACCGCAGGGGAGGAAGACCCGCTACGAGATCGTCGACGCCCATCTTGTCCAGGCGTTGAACTCACTGCTAGATACCACTCTGGCTGCCGACGAGAATGCCCCGTGCATTGACTCGGCATGTGACGTGCCCGGGTGCACCACCGGAGAGGGGAACAGGTAAGTGGTAACTGGTCTCCTGGGGGCGGTTGGTCTGTTTATCGCCACCAATATCGACGACATCATCGTGCTCTCGCTGTTCTTCGCCCGTGGGGCCGGCCAAGCAGGGACCACACTTCGGATCCTGGCCGGGCAGTATCTTGGTTTCGCGGGCATCCTCGCAGCCACGATTCTGGTCACCCTAGGGGCGGATGCCTTCCTGCCCACCGAGGCGATCCCCTACTTCGGGCTGATCCCCCTGGCCCTGGGGCTGCGGGCGGCCTGGCAAGCCTGGCAGGGAAACGATGATGACGACGATGACGCGAAAGTCAGCGGAAAGAACGTAAGCGCCTTGATCGTCGCCGGGGTGACCTTTGCCAACGGTGGCGACAATATCGGCGTCTATGTCCCGGTTTTTCTCAACGTGGATACCGCCACCGTTATCATCTACTGCGTCGTCTTTCTGATCCTGGTGGCGGGCCTGGTCCTGTTGGCGAAGTTCGTGGCCACCCGTCCACCGATCGCGGAGGTTCTCGAACGCTGGGAGCATGTGCTGTTCCCGATCGTTTTGATTGGCCTGGGTATCTTCATCCTCGTCAGCGGCGGTGCCTTCGGCCTTTAATAAGCTCATCCCCCATGCCCCCCAGGGCCTCTCTAGGTTTCCTCACCGGCGTCAACTGAACCGCCCATGAAGTTGTGAAAAACCGTTGCCTCAGGGGCTCGACCACGCTAGGGCGACAGAAATTCCAGTGGGATGCTGAGATGGGCGAACGGATTGCGGACATCCTGGGGGATACGTCATTAAGTCGAGCACGCATTGAGGCGGTCGCCGGGTCGTATCGTGCCTTGTCGATCATGGCGTCGAGGCTGTCATATGCTTTTACATTAATTCGGTGGCCGAAGGCTTCTGCTTCACCGGGGCCATCTGTGCCAACGCCTTCTGACTCTGACAGTAATTTTAAACCTGCCCTATTGGGGTGTACCTCGTCGAGGATCGCACGGGTTGTCGGAACGGAAGGCCTGCATGCGGTTCCTGACGCCAAGGCCAGGTGTAGCGAAGTCTCGTACTACTAGGCCCGGATCGAGAACACAACGTCGATAAGGGCTGTACTGATCTCTTGAGGGCAGCCGCCGCGGTAGGCGGTGAAGTTTGCTTCGGGGATGTGGCGGGTTGCGGCAATGACAGCGTCAAACTGAGCTGAGGTCGTTGTCATGCCGGCGTTATCCCCGTATCAGTGGTATTTGGTACACCACAGGGTTTGGCCAGCGCGAGGCCTGCCAGGTGTTTCTGCAAGCGCTTGGCCATGGGCGGGAAGGTCGCGAACGTCAGTCCTCCCGAGATGACTGCACCGACTACAGGAATGGTTTTTGCTGCTCCCTTAGCGAAGCTCTGTTTCGTCATGCGGAAGCCGAGGTTGGCGGCAACCTTTTTTAGGGTTAAACGCCAAAAAGTGTGTGCCAAACCCCGTATATCTACACCTCTAGCAGCACAAACCCCGAAATAATAAGCCCAGCAGGCATATTCCTCACCAAAAACCAGAAAATACCCACACCAACCAGCTACCTGGTCAGCCAGCCCTCTACGACCAGGGTATCGATGTTGAATACACGCACTCAATCGGTATCCGGAAAGGCCAGATCTAGGGAATTGGCGACACGCCGGTCAGACACATTTTTTGCTACTTAACCCCTTTTTATCGTTTACCCCCACCCAGTAGGCCTTGAACGCAAAACATCCCCCGATCCGATGGACCGGGGGATGCAGGCTATGCTGTGGAGCATAGGAGAATCGAACTCCTGACCTTCTGCTTGCAAAGCAGATGCTCTACCAATTGAGCTAATGCCCCATGTTTCCGCCTGTGGGTCTAGCAGGAATCGAACCTGCGACCTCATCGTTATCAGCGATGCGCTCTAACCGACTGAGCTATAGACCCTGTGTGCGGAACGATTATGTACTTTAATACGTATCTTAGATACACACAAATCGCCAGGTCAAGCGGCATTTTTTGTAGCTTATTCGTCGACTTCCACGATCTGTTGTAGATCCACTTGGATACCACCAAACAACGCCGCTACAGCGTTGTAGATGAGCGCAAACAGCGGAGCCAGGATCGTCGCCAAGATAGCCGCCACAGCACCCACCAGAGCCGACAGAGACAGCACCAAGCCGTAGTCGATGAGCATGCCAGCCCCCAGACCGTCCATGAAGCCGTTGATGTACTCCCAGACGCCAAACGTGGCCATCACGAAGTACACCACCGTCACAGCGATCAGCCAGGCCACCAGGCCCACCAGAGACACCGCCAGGCCCACCCGAAAGGCAGATAGCGGCGAGATTCGAGTAATCGCGATGTTTCTTCCCATAGTGCTACTCCTCTTCGACCTTTGCGTCGCCGTCAGCTTCAGCCTCAGTCTTAGCCTCAGCCTTCGACTGGCCTTCCTGAACTTGCGCTTCCTGCACTTCGTCGATGGTCTTTTCACCCTTAGCCACAGCTTGGGCTTCTTCCACGCCTTCGCTCTCGACGTTCTTGTCGATAGCCAACAGCTCGACGTCGTCGGCAAGATTCACCAGCCGCACACCCATCGTGGCACGCGAAGACGGACGGATCTGCCCGGCCTCAGTACGCACGACGCCACCGGCAGAGGTGATAGCGAAGATTTCATCGTCCTCATTCACCGCAATCGCGCCAATCAGCTTGCCGCGCTTCGGGGTGTACTTGAACGTCATTACGCCCATGCCACCACGGCCCTGGGTGCTGTATTCCTCAATCGCGGTGCGCTTGCCGTAACCGCCGCTGGTAGCCACCAACAGGTACTCGCCATCGTGCACCACGGACATCGCCAGCAGCTGGTCATCACCCTTAAAGCGCATGCCCTTCACGCCGGCGGTTGCACGACCCATCGGCCGCAACTGATCATCGTCGGCAGTAAAGCGGATGGACTGGCCTTGCTCGGAGGTCAGCAACAGATCATCCTCGTCGCCCGCCAGGCAAGCACCAATCAGCGCATCCCCCTCATTGAGATTGATCGCGATCAGGCCAGCTGAACGCGCCGACTCATAATCCGTCAGATGTGACTTCTTCACTCGGCCCTGCTTGGTAGCTAGCACCAGGTACGGCGCATCGGTGTAGGACTGCAGCTGAATAACCTGAGCAATGCGCTCTTCCGGCTGGAACTCCAACAGGTTCGCCACGTGCTGGCCCCGCGCGGTACGGCCGGCCTCCGGCAGCTCGTAGGCCTTGAGGCGGTAAACGCGACCAAAGTTGGTGAAGAACAAAATCCAGTCGTGCGTCGAACACACAAAGAAGTTCTTGACGACGTCATCCTGCTTCAACTCCGCACCACGCACACCCTTGCCGCCGCGCTTTTGCGACTTGTAGGTGTCGACCTTCGTGCGCTTGGCATAACCAGTGGCGGTGATGGTCACGACCACGTTTTCACGGACGATCAGATCCTCATCAGAAACCTCACCGTGCGCGGCCACGATCTCGGTGCGACGCTCGTCGCCATGCTTGTCGACGATTTCCTTCAGCTCGGTCGCCACGATCTCGCGCTGGCGCTCCTCGCGATCCAGGATGTCTTTTAGGTCATCGATAACAGTCTGGATTTCTTCCAATTCGTCGATGATCTTCTGGCGTTCCAAGGCAGCCAGGCGGCGCAGCTGCATCGCCAGAATGGCCTCGGCTTGCTCGTCGTCGACGCCCAGCAGATCCTTCAAGCCCTCACGAGAGGCTTCTACCGAACGACTCCGGCGGATCAACGCAATGACCTCATCGAGCATGTTCAGGGCCTTGACCAGGCCACGCAAAATGTGCGCACGTTTTTCGGCTTCCGCCAGGCGGTATTGCGTACGCCGAACAATAACCTCAATCTGGTGGGTGACGTAATAACGCAGCATCTGATCCAGACGCAGCGTACGCGGCACACCATCGACGATGGACAGCATGTTAGCGCCGAAAGAAGTCTGCAACTGCGAGTGCTTGTACAAGTTGTTCAGCACCACACGGGCGACGGCATCACGCTTTAGAGTGACCACGATGCGCATGCCGACGCGGTCAGAAGACTCATCGTCAATATTCGAAATGCCAGCCAGCTTACCGTTTGCAACCTGCTCGGCGATATTAGCCACCATGGTGTCCGGGTTGACCTGATACGGCAACTCGGTAATCACGATGGTCTGCCGGCTGCCGTTTTCCTCGATGCTGGACACGCCACGCATACGAATGGAACCACGGCCGGTGGTATAAGCATCCTTGATGCCATTAGTGCCGACAATCATGCCACCGGTCGGGAAGTCCGGCCCAGAAACCCGCTCCATGCAGGCTTCCAGGGTTTCTTCCTCGCCCGCATCTGGGTTCTCCAGCAACCAGTAAATGGCCTCCGCCAGCTCATTCAGGTTGTGCGGCGGAATATTAGTGGCCATACCGACGGCAATACCACCGGAACCATTCATCAACAGGTTCGGCACCCGCGACGGCAGCACCGTCGGCTCCGTCGTCTTGCCGTCGTAGTTCGGCTGATAATCGACAGTGTTTTCCCGAATATCCCGGGTCATCTCCATCGCCAAAGGCATCAGCTTCGACTCGGTATAACGCATCGCCGCCGGGCCATCATTACCCGGCGAACCGAAGTTACCCTGGCCGTCGACAAGCGGATAACGCATCGACCACGGCTGGGCCATACGCACCAACGTGTCATAAATAGCGCTGTCGCCGTGCGGGTGATAATCACCCATCGTGTCCGAGACCGGCTTCGAGGATTTCACATAACTGCGCTCCGGCCGGTAACCGTTGTCATACATCGCGTACAACACACGCCGGTGCACAGGCTTCAGCCCGTCACGCACATCTGGCAACGCACGGCCCACGATCACGGACATGGCGTAGTCGATATAACTCGACTCCATCTCCGCGGAGATATCTATCGGCTCAATGCGATCTAACAAACCGCCTTGGTTATCGTCACTCATAACCTCCCAGTCTAGCGCCTAACGCGCCCAGAACGACGGTGCGCAACCCCTCAGCGGCAGGTGCGAAGTACAGACTGCACAGTCAAAGGGCATGGAAGGTGCAGCTGGAGAAAATGCCTCAAAGTCGTTCAGCATTTTTGGCATCGTTGTTCACTACTATTTCCGGGCCATAGGGAAAGTTCTAGTCAGACTTGCAATCAGACTGGAATTTTTCACAGTCTAATAGTCTCAGTGCCAGAGTTAGTATTAGTTTGAGTGCAACTCTGCGATAAAATTTTCACAATCTGCGGTAAAAATTTGAGAGTGATAGTTGGAAAAGTGTTAGTCTAAGAATCAAAATCTTCACAATTACCCAAGAAAAAACGCCATGAACACTAATTTTCCCACACCCGAAGAATTACAAGTCTGGTTAGATACTTTTCGCACTTACGGCGGCGACACTACAAATGTAAAAGTCAAAGCTGCTCAAAGCGGGCTTCCCGAAAACCTAGCCGAAACCACGGCCGCCTTTGCCAACATGCCGGAAGGCGGGCTGATCATCTTAGGTGTTGCCGAAAACCAGAATTTTTCCGTAGTCGGTGTGGACAAACCAGCGGAGTTAGAACAAGCGCTCGTCAGCCAAGCACACAATTCGATTACCCCGCCACCGTTTATCAAAACCACTGTTGTAACCCTGCATGGCAAAAACCTCGTTTTAGCGCGCGTGCATAGCCTCAATATTCTAGATCGCCCAGCTATGTATCAAGGCAAAGCCTATTTACGGCAAGCAGATGGTGAATACGAAATTCCGGCTTCCGAATTACGCATGATCGAGGTTGCGAAGCTGCATGCCGAGCAAGAAGAACTCTATGACCGTCGGCCTGTTCCAGATACCACCATTGAAGATCTTGACAACGACCTACACCAACAATTACTCCGCACAGCCCGGGCAAGCATCACGCAGTTGCGCAAAACGCCTGAACCCACGCTCCTTCGTAACCTCGTGGTCACTAACGGTGACGTTTTATCAATCGCTGGTTTTTACGCACTCGGACATTTCCCACAAGGCCCTTTACCATCGTTAGCGGTTACCGTCGCGGTTCGGTTGCCCGAAACCGAACGCCCACGACGCACCCGCAACCTAGCCACGTTCTATGGCCCGGTTCCAGCACTGCTGAACCAAACCATGGACTGGGTCGAAGCCAATATTCCGCAAACACAGACCTATCAGGAATCCGGGCACATGCGGAGTGTTCCCGTCATCCCGCTGGCAGCAATCCGGGAAGCTGTCGCCAACGCACTGATTCACCGTGACCTCGGTCCAAATACAGTCGAAGCTGGCAAAGCCATTGACGTGCGTATTACCCCGGATCGCTTAATTATCACTAGCCCAGGTGGGTTGAAGAACCTGACAGTCGCGCAACTATACAGTGCGGATTTTCGGCGCATCGAAGTCAATCAGCACCTGTACCGCCTAGCAAAATTACTCACCGACACAGATGGAAATCGGATTATCGAAGGTGAAGGTGGTGGCGTTAACGCCATGTTTGAACTCTGCGAATCGGCGGGCTTGCCACAGCCAAAGATCATCAACACCGGAGTCAAAGTTACTGTCATTTTCTTCTTCCCCAAGCAGAGTCACACTTCAGGCGATGCTCCAATGGAGGCTCCAGCCCCCAAAACTGCTCCAAATAACGGCGCAGAGCTAGAAGACAACGCCTCGTTAGCTTCGTTAGGCAACGGTATTCAAGTATCTGATGACCAATACCTGCGGAGCCTCGGAAAAAACGTCCCTCGCATCCTGAGTGCCGCACGCAATCTCGCAGTACCCCCAGCACCAGTAACACCACAAACAGCGTCAGCACCAATGCCGAACCACACTGCCGAATTCAGTTTTCACCAATTAGTAGCAGAATCTGGGCTGAGTAATTCCCAAGTTCGCTATGGGCTAAGCCCGCTGCTCGAACACAAAATTATTGTGCGCAAGGGCGGGCAAGGGAAAAAAGCCACCACGTACCAACTCGGCAAGCGTGGCTAGCCTCCCCCCCTAGCCGGGTTTACCAGCCGCGCTCTGCCAAACGGTGAGATACTGGCAACTCATCGACGTTGATGCCAACCATGGCCTCACCCAAACCACGCGAAACCTCAGCGATAACCTTGGCGTCGTCGTAGTTCTTGACCGCACGCACAATAGCCTTCGCACGAGCCTCCGGGTTACCGGACTTGAAAATGCCTGATCCGACGAACACGCCATCGGCACCAAGCTGCATCATCATCGCAGCATCAGCTGGGGTAGAAACGCCACCGGCAACCAACAAACCAACCGGCAAACTACCAGTCTCTGCAACCTCAAGCACCAACTCATACGGTGCCTGCAGCTCCTTGGCAGCAACGAACAACTCGTCTTTCGACATGGAAGACAAACGGTTGATCTCCGCGCGGATGCTCCGGATGTGGGTCACGGCGTTAGACACATCACCAGTGCCGGCTTCCCCCTTAGAACGCACCATGGCAGCGCCCTCGTTGATACGACGCAACGCCTCACCCAAGTTGGTAGCACCGCAGACGAATGGCACATCGAAAGCGAATTTGTCGATGTGGTGGGCGTAATCAGCTGGGGTCAATACCTCAGACTCGTCGACGTAATCAACACCCAGAGACTGCAGCACCTGCGCCTCAACGAAGTGGCCGATGCGAGCCTTGGCCATAACTGGGATGTCGACGGCTTCGATGATTTCGGTGATCATATCCGGATCCGACATGCGGGCAACACCACCCTGGGCGCGGATATCAGCAGGCACCCGCTCCAAAGCCATCACGGCTGAAGCACCAGCAGCCTCGGCGATGCGAGCTTG
>NZ_LZMN01000064.1:0-12549 GCF_001665955.1 Corynebacterium sp. EPI-003-04-2554_SCH2473622
GCCGTTCAGAATCAATGGCGGCACGGATGTCTCGATCAGACAGCAACATAGCAATTATCCTACCTAGCCAGCGCTTGCCGACGCCCGGCAGGTACTGGCTCAAACATTAGCTCTAGCCGCAGGTCACGATCGGCTGCGGATCATAGACGGTGGTCTGAGTATTACGCGAGACCTCCGCGCCACCCAAGGTACGGATCACCCGGGTATCGGACGTCGTAAAGCCCGGAATGCCGGAAGTCGGGATGCAGTTGGAACCACTGACTTTCTGCTTCGGTGGATTGGTGTGCGCCCAACGACCGCCGCTGATGGATTCCACCTCGTATTCCTTGACGCCCATCAGGCGCACGGTCACGGAACCACCGCCGACGCTCGATTCAATGCGCACTGGGTGGTTGGAATTGTTGCGGAACTTCAGGTCGATCACGCCGTCGTACAGCGTGGCCTCGCGCCCCGCCGGGTAGCGTGAGATGTAGTAGCTGTGCGGAGTGTGCGCGACATCTTCCATGGCCGCAAAATAGGCCGCGTTGTACAAAGTGGTGGCATATTGCGAAATGCCACCGCCGACGGCGGTGTCTGCGCGGCCTTCATAAATCACGCCGGATTCCACATAGCCCTGCGCGGCGGTGCGCGAGCCGGTGGCCTGGTTGACGGAGAAGGTCTCGCCCGGCGACACAATGGTGCCGTTGAGCGCATTGGAGATCACCGAAATATTCGTGCCCGAGGCTGGGGAATAACCGCTGGTTGTGAACTCACCAACCACTTGGTCAAAAGTCGAGGCCTCGGCGTCCGCGGTGGTAAACGTCGCTGGCTGGTCCTCATAGGTGGCATCCCACTCGCGGTCATCGCCCAGCACGCGCTCGGCGAAACCGGCCATGGTCTGTTCCCAGTCAATGACTTCCCCATCCACGTGCGGGGTAACCTGCCGCTGGCCACCAGACATGGACAAGCGAGCATTTTTCATCGGGCGTTCGGATTCCGCCAGGCCTTCGCCCAAGATGTCCCGGGCCTTGGACTCGTCGACACGTGGCTCCAAATGCCCTTCATGGGCTTCAAAATGCACGAACTCGCCGATGCGCGCGGGTTCAATCGTGCCCGTAATATTCTCGCGGCCGTGCACCTTCAGCGGGCCGGAGACAGCTTTGGCGGCAAGGCCTTCGGCGATCGCATCCACCTGATCCTGGTTAATCACCGGCTCAATCTCATTCGGCTCTACCGCGATGCCTTCCGGATCCAACCAGGAGCTCGCAACCTCTTCTTGCAGCTGCGCGCGATCAACTTCCTGGCCCGGTACGGCATCACGCGGTTCCACGTTGCCGGCTTCCAGGAATACCGCGCCATCTTCGGGGTCCCGGTGCAGCTCGCCGACCATGCGGTCTAGCTCCGGGTTCAGCGCGGCCGGATCCTCGGCGGTTTGCACGTCCACTTCCTTCGTCGAACGGAAGAAGCTGGCCAGGCGCACAAGTGGGTTCATCGACTCATCGGGAATAGCGGCAATCGTGCCTTCCAAGTCCAGGCGCAGCCCTGCCTGCGCTGGCACGAATTCCGTGGTTTTTTCGCCCGCAGCAACACGCACGGGTTCGTTTTCTGCCTCGCGGAGTTCGTCGTCAAGCTTGGCCAGAGCATCCTCGCGCTCCAGGGAGGAAATATCGACGCCACCCACGGACGTCGCACGCGGGATTTTGCCCTGATTCGTGGAGACATCAATGGCGTAGGCAATGCCAGCAATGACGAAAAGCCCGACGAAGACGCCGAGCACAATCGCCACACCTTTGAAACTTCTCGATTTCGCCGAATTCACGCTTTATAGACTAACCGCTCACACAGCTTGGTACTAGTTACGGGCGGATTCTTCAGATTCTGCTCCATTATGCGCACTGCTACCGCGTTTCTTCTTTTTCTCTCGACGCGGCCCGATAAACCACCACACCGGCACGATAGATACAGCGACGAATACCCAATAGATCAACCAAAACGAGCCCTGTAATCCTGTAACCGCAATGCCTACCCCGAGCAAAACAATACTGATCAGGGAGCCTATACACGCCCGTTTCCAGGTAGTCATGGCTGATTCAGTAGTGCGCATGTCTGCATTGGTGGTGTTGTTCTCGGAGATACCAAACCGGCGAGCAAAGCGTACGTCCATGGCTCGGATGATCGTCGGCCCGAGGGTAATTGAATACCCGATATATAAAGCAGACAGGCCATGCGCAAAATTCGAAGAATGTGTAGAGCTTAAGTCGATATAAGTGAGGGCCAGCAGGACAAGATCAACGATCGGAGTGGCTATGAGCAGTGCTGCACCAACGCGCGGGGCCCGCAACGCATATCGTGTCAGCAGCCCTGCTACAAGCAGAACCCAGAATAAAACCTCGGCTACAACAATTGCGATGAATATCAAACTACTGGCCTCCAAATTCGTATCCCCTACATGGTCAACTATATGGATGCTCCATGCAGATTTGGGGTAGCCCGCAAAAAGTGGCCAGTTAATTAAACGAATTTGGGGCTAACCTCTCGCCCGCAACGCTATTAGGATAGAAAGCTATGAGTTCCGATTCCCGCGAACAGACCATGCTGATTGCCTACGACGGCTCCGAAAACGCCGACCGTGCGCTCGAATACGCTGCCAAGTTACTCAAGCCCGGCACCGTGCAAATCTTGACTGCGTGGGAGCCGATCGCCCGCCAGCAAGCCCGCGCCGCCTCGCGCACCGGCATGCACCAGGCGACGATGACCTCCGATAATCTGGAAGACGATCCCGCCTACGCCGAAGCCGTGCAAGTGTGCCGTCAGGGCATCGCTGCAGCTGAAAAGCTCGGCATGTACGGCAAGGCGCACCTGGTGGAATCGGCCACGACCATCGCCTCGGCCATCGTGGATGCGGCCCAAGAACTCGACGTCGACGTGATTATCACCGGCACTCGCGCACTGACCGGATTCCGCGCGCTGTGGTCGCAGTCGACAGCGGAGACGATCGTGAAAAACGCCGGGGTTCCGGTGCTGGTCGTGCCACCGGAAAACGAGGACGACGATCCGGAATACTTCACCAGGGACGACTAAATTAAGGGATGATTCATCCTCAGGATTAAGGACAATTATTTATGGCCGCTGATTCTTCTCGCTCGCTCAACCGGCAGTCGCCAAACCGGCAGTCGCTGAACCGCCGCAGCCTGGGCCCGGCTCTGGGCAGCGCTGTCGTCGGCGTCGCGCTGGGCGTCGTCGCGATTTTGGGCATCGCGCAGTTTTCCGGCCAAGACACCATCTCTGGTACCACCCCGCCGGATGATGCCCTGTTAGGTGGTGCCGAATACGGCTCACGTGAGTAAGCCTGCCGTGCGCACCCGCCTGCGCATTCGCGCCCACGCCACTCACCCACTTAGCACCCACGCCATAGTGTGGCTGGTGCTGGCCGCCGCGATGTTTGCCCAACCTGTCGGGCTTATCGCCGCGGATACTAAACACGATCTCACAGCTGATCCCGCCGGTTTCCTGGCCGCGGCCACCCACGCCTGGACGGATGTCTTCCCGCTGGGGCAGCTGCAAAACCAGGCCTATGGCTACCTGTTCCCGCAGGGTCTGTTTTTCTTGCTTGCCGACGCCATCCCGGACTGGTTACTTCCCACCTGGGTGGCGCAACGGCTGTGGTGGACCATCGTCGTAGGCGTTGGTTTTTCCGGTTTTTATCGGCTCTGCCAGTGCGTCGTTCCTGGATCTGACCGCGCCAAACCGTCGGCAAGCATCCACGCCTTCCACATCATCGCCGCGCTGCTGTTCGCGCTGTCGCCGCGCACGCTAACCACGCTGACCGCGATTTCCTCCGAGGCATGGCCAGTGATGCTCGTTCCCTGGGTGCTGGTTCCGCTGCTGCGCACAGACAAAATCACCGGCCGGGAAATCGCGGCGGCTACCATCCCCATCGCGCTGATGGGAGCGGTCAACGCGACTGCCACCCTGGCCGCCTGCATCCCGGCTGGCTTGGTGATTCTGTGGCGTCGGCAAGGTTGGCTGCTGATCCCGGCCGCGGTCGCTGTGAGTGCCTGGTGGATCGGCCCGCTGTTGGTGTTGGGAAAGTATTCCCCACCGTTTACGGATTTCATCGAATCATCCTATGTGACCACGCGCTGGCTGAACCTACTGGAGATTCTGCGCGGCACCACTCACTGGACGCCGTTTGCCGATACTGAGCGCGAGGCCGGGTATTTGTTGGTCTCGCAGCCGGTGTTTGTGCTGGCCACCGTAGCGATTGCAGCGTGTGGTCTGGCGGGCCTGGCGTTGAGTGCCCAATGCGCACAGGGCTCCGCGCCTAGCACCCGCCTGCGCTACCACGGGCTGTGGTTGCTGATGCTGCTGGTCGGAATCACGATCCTGGCCGCGCCCTATGGGCAGTTGCTGGACAACGTCCTGGCTCCGCTGCGTAACCTGCACAAATTCGACCCGCTGGTGCGCATCCCGCTACTGCTCGGCGTGGCACACCTGGGCACTGTGCTGGAGATGCCGCGCCTTAAGCATCCATTGACCCGGCGCGCGGCCGCAGGCCTGGGCGTGGCGGTGATCGCGCTGCTGTCGGTGGCTCCGGTGTGGTCGGGCCGGTTACTACCCACCGGTGCGTACCGCGAGGTGCCGGAATATTGGCGCCAGGCTGCGGATTTCCTCAATGGCAACGTCGACACGCGTACCCTGCTGGTTCCAGAAACCTCGTTTGCCCGGCAGGAATGGGGTTGGACCCGCGATGAGCCCGCCCAGCCGTTGTTGGATGTGCCGTGGGCGGTGCGTGATGCGGTGCCGCTGTTGCCGCCGGAGGCGATTCGTGGGCTGGATGGGGCGCTGGCCACGCTGGATCGCTCGGTGGATCCGTTGTTGCGTTTGGGAATCGGTGCGGTGCTGGTGCGCCATGATTTGGATTCTTCTGCCCAGCGGGAGCGTGCCGACGAGCTTGCCGACGCCTTGGACCGCCTAGCTGACCGGGCGGCGGGAGGCTCTCCGGCTGTGCAGCGCCATGATTTCGGGGAGGTCTCGGTGTTTGTTGTGGATGCGCAGCGGGATATGCACATCGCACATGATCCGGTCACGGTGGCTGGTGGCGGCGAGGCGCTGGCTGTGTTGGATGTTATCGATGGCCCGGCTCCGCGCCGGTTGGTAGACCATGCGGGTGCGGGGGCGGCGAAGGAAGGGTCTGATGCCGAGATCGTCACCGATACCCCACTGCTGGTCGATCGTAATTTCGGCACCCTGCAGGGGGCGGTCTCTGGCCCGCTGGCCAGCCCGGATGAGGCCACCACGAAGCACCCGAGTGTGGATTACCCGAGCGTCGCCACGCCGCTGCCGGTGCGTCCTCGCGGTGATGTGCAGCTGCAGGCCTCGTCTTCGGCTGCAGATGCCACCGCTTTTGGGGGCGCGGATCCGGCGCGCTCAATCAATGCGGCGGTCGATGGCACGGACCAAGCCTGGTGGCCAGCCCCGGGCGATCCGGGAACGTTGAAGCTCCGCAGCACCGACGGGATATTCCACGCGCCGGAATTACATCTGACCACCACGGAGGATGCACGCCTGCGAGTATTGGCTTTTGCTGATGGGGGTTATGAGGATGCCGATGAGGGTACTAATGAGGTTCCTGAGGATGATAGCGCGGGTACCAGCGACGAGCCGATCCACACCATCACCGTGGAAACTGCAGCTGGCGAAGATACCCGCGTTGCTTTCCCGAATGATCTCCGTGCCAACCGCATAGAAGTCCAGCTCAATCCGGAAACCCGCACCGGGGTCTCCGATATCCACCTGGCTGGCCATGAGTTGTCGCGCCTGGTGCACGTGCCAGCTACCGCGAATGCTCGGCAGTTCGTCTTCCAGCGTCTGGCGGTGGATACGGGTGTTGTACAGCGCAGTTTCGAGGTTCCGCGCACAATGCAGCTGGAGATCCGTACCGACGATGAGCAGCCGGTCACCATCGACGGCACCGAATATTCCGCAGGTGAGACGGTGGAACTATCCGGCACGCACACCATCTCCACTGCAGCCGCGTGGGTCAGCCTGCGCGAGCCTGGCTTTGCCCCGACTGCGCGTTATGAGCCTGTCGCTGGCCGCACGGTGCCGGGCGCTGTAGACGCTGAAGATGCTGTAGGCGAGGGCCGCCTGCTCGTCACCGGACGCGCGTTCAATGAGGGTTTACGCGGCGAGCTTGTCGACGCCTCCGGCACCGTCACCGAGTTGCAACCTACCAGCATCGATGCCGCTACCCAGGCGTTTGTGCTGCCCGCAGGCACATCCGGCGAGTTTCGCATGAGTTTTGCCGGTGAGGCTGCGTACCGCACGTCCTTATTTCTGGGTGCAGGGGTATCGCTGGTGACCTTAGCCGCGCTGGTGTTGTTCCCGCTCGCACGGCCGACGGCCAACACCCAATTCGCAGCAGCGCGACGTCGGCACGCGCGAGACTTGCTAGCCACCGAACCCACACTGCCTGCCTGGGCATTCCCAGTGGCCGCCGTTGCGGTCTCGGGTGCGGTGGTGGGCCCAGCAGGGGCGATCTCTGCAGCTGCGACGTGGGCGATCACGCGCTGGACGACGATCCGACCGGTAGTTTTAGCACCAACGTTGCTGGGGATTTGCGGGTTGTGGTTGGCGCGCGCACCGTGGCCGGATGCGCATTATGCCGGTGATAGTTTGCTCGCGGCGTGTTTGGCTGCCGGTGCGGTAGCCTGCCTGAGCCAAAGCCGGGCTGGTTCTTCTACCAAGGTGTAGCTGATAGCCGCGACCGCTACAGAAAGCCCCAGGGTGAGAGCCAGAATGATGACAAAGCCGCCGCTGAACATCTCGATTCCTGCCAGCGGGAAGGCGATGGACAGCACCGCCACATGCCACAGGAACAGCGAATAAGACCAGCGCCCCACAGCTTGCACCGGTTGGCTCAGCAGCAGGCCAGACTTCGTAGGCCGCAGCGCATAAGGCACCACGATGCACACCGCGAAAACAGTGCCCAGACTGATGCGGATGGCGAATTCCAGTGGGCTCGGATGGGTAAGGCCACGCGGGCTAATGGCTTCCCAGCTGGCCAGGAATAAACAGGCAGTGGCTAGCCCCCAAAACAGCGGTTTCATGCCCAGGATGCGTCGTACCACACCTGGGCGCTTGGCGACGCCCGCCGATTCCGCCTCGGCAGCCAGCATGCCGACGACGAACCACAGAGTATAAGCCGGTGGCCAAATCTGCCGGTTCACACTCGCCGCCCAACTAGCGCCGTCGCTACCGTCGAAACCGGCCACAAACGGCAAAAAAGCCCAACCCAAACTCGCGATCCCCACCACACACAGCGCGAGTACTCGCGTGCGGGCTTGCCAGCGCAGAAGCACCCAGGCGATCAGTGGCAGAGTAAAATAAAAAGCGAACTCCACGCACAGCGACCACAAATGTGTCAGGCCTGGTGCCAACCCATCGGGAATATAGATCTGAGTGGCGGTCAGGTTAGCGAGTAGTTGTTGCCAGCCCATGGTGCTAGCCGCTGGCAGCGCCAACGCCACCACCGCGACGCAAACGAGGTAAGCGGGTAATACGCGCGCGGCACGCTTGCGTAAAAAACCCGGGCCGATCGGCCTACGCCACAGCAAAAATGCGGAGAGCGCAAAGAACACGGCCACGAAATAATCAAAACGTTCCAGCACCACTGGCCCAGAAGCAGTCTGAAAATGCACATGAGTGATCAGCACCCCGACGGCTGCAAGCGCACGAATACCTTCTAGGCAGTCAATACGCTGCGGAACCGATGCGGAGACACTGGTGGCGACCATGCGCTCAGGCTAGCAGGCAAGTCTCGCAGTTCGCGTGCTGAGGAAACCTATTAGTTTGGGCTTCCGCTTAGTTTGCCCCTCAACCCTCAGAAGTTAACGTCGCAGGTATACTGCTAGCACTATGTTCCGTCGTGTCACGTTAACGGTGGCCGCTGCTGCTCTCTCACTAGTGGTTGGCGCCGCCGCTCCGCCGCTGGTGATGGCCTTCCACGATTCCTGGCCAGAAGGCACCACGGTGCACACGCGCACAGAAGACGCGGAAACCCAGCTGCTAGACACGGCGGAATTTGCTGCGGCAGCCAGCAGCGCCGGGGCTGGCAAGCCGCTTCCCCGCCCCGACGATTGCCCGGAAGCAACACCAACTTTTCCGTGTTATATCAACACCACTACCACGCACATCGACAGTGAAATCACGCTGCTGCGCACCACGCAGGATGCGGAAGATCCGGCACGTCGTTCCGAAATTACTGCACGCCACACGCTGCTTGCCAACGACGGCGCAGGCTCATCCACAAGCGACGACGCCACCACCGCGCGCGCTCTCGGTCATGCGGATAACGACGTGACCATCAACCGCGAATCCGCCATCGGCATCCCAGACCCTACCTCGCGCGTGCGGTTTTATGATGACGGTAGACCCGACAACACAGACACCCCCGTCGTCGATACGGGTTTGTTCGCGCGTCCGGGGATCTATTATGCCTTCGAACCGGATACGCAGAAGCGCTCCTATAATTTCTTCGATCTTTTCACCCAAGAACCACTGCCCATCGACTTCGCCGACACCATCGAGCAGGGCGAGGGTGAAGAAGGTGCTGAAGATGGTGCTGCCACCGCGGAGTTTTACGAATACCGCCACACCATTACGGCCCACCCGCTGCACAATTCCTTGCTGCGCGCGTATTCGCAGCCGCAGGATTTGCTCAGCCCGCCCACCCCGGTCTCGGCGCTGTCACCGAAAATCCTCGACGAACCAGCCGCGAAGCTTTTCGACGCCATGGAGATCACCGGCCCCGCCACAGATTTTTATACCGCCGATGAACTTGCCGACGAGCACGTCACCGGCGATCTTTCCGCCGCCGATACCGTGACCATGCGCCCCTATTATTCTGTGGACCGCTTGGTGTGGGTGGAACCGATCACTGGGCAGATCGTCAACCGCGATGAACACTACGAGGTCTTTCTCGCCGCCGATGGCACCCCGGCGCAGCCAGCCCCGGAGCGCACCGTGTTGTCCACGCACGCGAAATATGATTCCGCCTCCCGCAACGAAGCACAAGACCTGGCCAGCAAGACAGTGGGAGTGGTGGAACGTTGGGAGGCCATTGGTTTTCTGGCCACTGCCCTCGGCATCGTCCTACTGGCAGCTGCGGTGTGGATGATCTGGCGGCACCGGCACAGCCAGAAGCGTGCCCACGCTAACCACTCCGACACCAGCCACCCCAGCACCAATCCCAGCGCCAACACCGGCCACCCCGGCACCAATCCCAACGCCAGCAACCCCAGCGCCAACTAGCACATGAACGCACGCCTGCTGATCCTCGGTTTGTGGGCCAGCCTGCTGGTTGGCGCTCTCACCTGGCCGTTTTTCGCAGCTGGCGAACTAGCCTGGCGGGATATGCTCGTGCTGGATTCACCAGCTCTGTCGCCCTCGGCCTTTGGTTTTGGGGATCTGCCCGCGCGCAATGCCCCACAAGATGGCGTGTTGGCGATCCTCGGGGTGTTGTTTCCGGCCTCGTGGATAGTTCGGGTCTTGCTGATCGGTGGCGCGGCAGCCGCTGCGTATGCCGGGGCGCTATTGGCGCACGAACGCTCTGCCTCACTGCCCGCGCAGCTAACGGCAATGACCATCGCGGTGGCCAACCCGTTCGTCGTCGAGCGCTTATTGCAAGGCCATTGGTCGTTGGTGCTGGCAGCCTGGCTGCTGCCGGTCATCGTCGCCCTGCGCACCCGTCTAGTCTGGGTGTTGGTGGCGGTGCTGCTGTCCTCGCTCACACCCACCGGCGCACTGTTTGCCACGCTCACAGCGTCATTCGTCGTGCGTGACTGGCGTTCGCGCGTACTCACCCTGGTGGTTGCGGGCTTGGCCAGCCTGCCGTGGCTGGTGCCGTCGTTACAGGATATCCCGCATGCGGCCACGAGTAGCTATTTTGCCTTTGGCCCGCGGGCAGAAACCTACGTCGGCACGCTGGGCTCGCTACTGGGCTTGGGGGGAATATGGAATGGGCAGGCGGTTCCGGCATCGAGGTCGGCGGGGTTTGCGATTTTCGGGGTGGTGTTGTTTGCCGTGCTGTGGCTGGGCCGTCGCGCGGTGCCGCGTGCGGTGTTGGCGCTGGCGGTGTTGGGCCTCGGGGGCGCGTTGGTGGGTTGGCTGGCCCCGGAGCTGTTGTCTGCGGTTGATCCGGGTGTGTTGCGGGATTCGCAGAAGCTGATGATGCTGGCAATTCCCGCGTATTGCTGCGCCGCCGCTGGCGTGCCGCGGTTGTGGGCATATCTGGCTCTCTTGTGTGCTGTGCTGCAGGTCGTCGATGCTCCTGCTGAGGTCTCGGTGCTGGCCCCGCGGGAGGTCACCGCCGGGTTGGATCAAGATTTATTGCAGCGTGCCAACGGCCGCACGGCGTTTTTGCCGGATGCCCCGACGGTGGTTTCTGCGCCGGGTTGGGTGAGCATCAACCCGTACACGAAGGCCTTGCCGGTGGTTTATTCCGGGCAGTTGGAGGTCGACGGCGCGCTCGTCGACAAGCCATCACGACGCTATATTCTGGCGCAACAGGCGTGGGAGGCTGGCGATCACGAGCGCTTGCGCAGCTTGGGCATTGGGGTGGTCTATGGCGACGGTGTGATCACGGAGACCGGTGCTGGGCCAGAACCTGTGCCATGGGGCTGGCATGCCGGCTGGTTTGGCGCCTGGTTGCTGGTGTTGTGGTGGCAGCTGCGAAACCGCACAGCACGGAAAACTCGCAAGGCGGGGAGAGCTCGCAAGGCGAGGAAAACTTACAAGACGGAGAAAACCCGCAGGTGAAGGCGCTGAAGTTACCTGAATTCTTCCCGGTTTTGCGTTCTGACAATCTACTGTTAGACTTAGTTCTCGCTGGAGGATTCGACTAGCGGCCTATGTCACACGCCTGGAACGCGTGCGGGTTTCACGACCCTCGTGGGTTCAAATCCCACATCCTCCGCCAATGTGAAGTCTCGAGACATCGTTCCCAGAGCGGTGCCTCGAGATTTTTCTTTTTCACACCGCAGCCCGGGCCTCAACGACGGGTTATACGACAAAAGATCATGCGGCGTTTTTTTGAATAGTGCTTTACTTTCTCGTGGGAACTCTAAATTTTCCGCCCCCTCCGATAAGTGAAATGGCTACAAACGCCAGACCGAGAACCAGCTGCGGGGCAGCCACAAAAGCCAACACGGAGCGGAAGGAAGTAGCCTCGAAAGAATTGGCTACCGCCGCATACACAGCACCTGACATCATCTGAATGAAGAAAAACAGCCCCGTGGAGACTCCCGGCAAAGGAAGCGGTAAAGCGAGTTGCCCATTTTGGCTATACGGGATAGTCGCCCCCACCCCAATGAATTGGGTACACAAGATTGCAATCACGACCCACGCAGGAAGTAGCGGAGCGACCAAGCCCACCAAGAGAACCGCCAAGGCGACCAGACCGGAAACCATGATCGACGTATGTGCAAATTTGGTCGGGTTGGCGGTGTGCTTTATCAAATAACTTCCAAACCAATACCCTACTGCAGGCCATAGCATCAACACTCCATAGGAGATTCCCGTAATCCCATAGTTGGTTTCGAAGAAACCTGGAGATAGAGCCAAAAAGCCAAAATAGCTCATCCACACCAGGGCGAGCGCTGCCGAATACCATAAATACGAAAGGTTTGAGAGCGAAGCTCCGATGGACGATAGGGTCGAAGCCAAGGAAGGTAGAGAGGGCTCGTCGGCTTTCGCCGAACCCAAAAACCCCAGGCACAACAAGGACAAGGTAATCCCCAGGACGGCTAGCACCACAAAAATGGCTCGCCAAGGAAAAAAGAGGGAGGCCACTCCCCCTAGAAGGGGAGCTAGAGCAGGAGTGAGCGAAATGACCATAGTCAGGTTAGCTAAAGGTGCAATTCTGAACGCTGGATCAATACGTCTACGAATAATTAGACGGCAAAGAACAGTCGCCGATGTCCCCCCAAGGGCTTGAAGGAATCGCCCTGCAGACAGCGGGAAGATGGACCCAGAGAACGCACAGAGTATCGAACCAATACTGAACACAATTAATCCGAAAGCTTGAAGCTTGACCGCGTCGTATTTTTCGGCCAAAAACCCGCCCACAAACATACTGAGCGCATATCCGGCCATGTATATCGTCGTTGTCCATTGGAGCTGTGCCACATTGACGTTCAAGTCCGAGGCCATACGAGCGAACGACGGCGTGATTACGCTTAACCCCAATTGCGGAGCCATAACCACTAGCAAGAGAGTAATCATAGCCCCGAAGGAAAATTTCTTAGAGAAACTGCTATTTCCGTTAGACACGGGAAGCCCCCTTGCCTGCAGCAAGGGCGCACACGATGCTTTGCTCGCGATTCCGAATCTTTGTCATAGCGCTAAGGTTACCCTCGTTTAGTGGACACCCTATTAGTACGGACCTTGTGTCCGTAGGAGAGGATGTTCATTGAGAGTTCGTCAAGGAAAAAATACACCCCGGAGTACCGGCAGGAAGCTGCCAGACTGGTCATCGAATCGGGACGCCCAATCGCTCATGTAGCTCAA
>NZ_LZMN01000065.1:0-9243 GCF_001665955.1 Corynebacterium sp. EPI-003-04-2554_SCH2473622
CGACTTCTGCTTGCACCACGCGCTTAAGCGCAGCGTATACGCGTTCTGCTAATTCCTCGTCGTAATAGCGGGTGTTGAGCACTAACTCCGCGCTGTCCGGAATGATGTTGTTGGTATCGCCCGAGCGCAGCGTGCCCACGGAAATCACGAAAAACTCATCAGGAGCGACTTCCCGGCCCACGATCGCCTGCAAACGGGTAACGATCATCGCAGCCGTATACGTGGGGTCAATCGATTTGTGCGGCATCGATGCGTGGGCGGACTTGCCAAAAATAGTGACCTTGATGGAATCGCAGCCCGCCATTAACGGACCGCGCCGGGTTTGTACTTCGCCTGCGCGCCCGGGCATGACGTGTTGGCCTAGGCACACATCCGGGGCGGGGATTTTATCTGTTAGACCGTCTTCGATCATGAGTTTTGCACCAATGGAGGATTCTTCGGCGGGTTGGAATAATGCGATGACTGTACCGGCCCAATGCTCGCGGAGATTGTCCAAGATTGCCAGCGCACCGAGCAGGGCAGTGGTGTGCATATCGTGCCCACAGGCATGCATGTTTTTGCCATCGACAAACAACGCATCAAAATCCGCACGCATGAGGGCAGTGGGAGTTTCCTCTGTGGCTTGGTTGCGCATAACAGCGGTGATGCCGTGGCCTCCAATTCCGGTGGTCACCTCGACATCAAAGCGCTGGAGGGCGGCGTGGATGGCTGCAGCTGTGCGTTCTTCCTGGTGGGAAAGCTCGGGGTGTTCGTGGAGGTCGTCGTAAAAGGCTTGTTGCCAGGAAAGATCTGCGGTGTGGTTATTGAGAAGGTCGGCAATGTGTTGTGGATTGGGGCTGGCTTGTGAAGTTTTTGAGTGCTGAGACATGCAAATAATGCTAGCTAAATAGCACGAGGCTGAATGCAGAGAGAAAGGATCCGAACTTGTCTTTTGAAAGGTGACACGACCATTACTGGCGAGAGCGGGGAGTGAGCGGAGTACCCTCGGTATAAGGTGGTGTGGTCCGAAGCGCATCTGGGCCAGTATGAAAATTCCACGAGCAAAAATCTGTTTGTGCAGCTCAGGTGGGTAATAATTTTTCTAAGCCGAGACTTTGTCTGCCCAGTAGGAAAATGTGTAGTAAACCCGAAAGATTTTCTAAGGTTTTCTTGTGTGGAATGTAGCAAAGCTATAACATTATGGCTGTAAGTGTTATCAGCAGCTGGGCGTCGTCGTTCGGTTGAGACTTTCGTTAGGGGAAAGCGTTGTCAATTCCAAAATCAGTTAACCGGACGGTCAAGCGTCGTGGTCTCGCAATCGCAACTGCAGTTGCTGTTGCAGGCAGCGGCATCGTGGGCGCAAACTATGCATCCGGGCAGGACGCAAACGGTGGGGCAGTAACGGCAGCTGAGGAGAATGCGAACCAGGCACCCGCTGCTCAGGAAGTGTTTGATCGTGAAAAGCAGACAATCGATGCCCGTTTAACTGAGACGAAGAATCCAGAAGCGGTTGCTCAAGAAGTTGCTGGGAAATACAAAGATCAATTTTCCGGTGATGAAGCAGCCTTCGGCCGTTTTGAATACCAGCTTGAGCAGAAAGTAAAGCGCCACTTTACTGAACGTGTACATGACAATGACATTGATCTTGAGGATCAGTACACTCTGCCCACTTGGGAAGAAGCTTTCAAAAAAGATAAAGAGACTAAAATTAAGTCTCGCTTGATTGAGACGAAAAACCCGGAGCAGGTAGGCAAGGAGATTGCTAACCAGTACCGCGGTGGCTTTGAAGATGCTGATAAGTACAGTAATTTTGAATACAAGATTGAGCAGGAGACGAAAAAGTATTTCAGCACCCTCGTTGCTGACGGCGAGGTCGAACTAGCCGCTGATTATACGACGCCATCGCCTAAAGCTTATTTTGAAGCACGGGAACAGATTATTGAAGCTGAGCTGCGTTCATCGGATGGCGCCATCGTCGGGAATGTCGAAGAAGTTGTCAATAAGCACGCCGAGCTTGTGTACGAACAGCCTGGCTCTAATTTGCACGATGAAGCGGACAAGACGGCGTGGAAAGATGGCTTCCGCCCACTGGTTGAAGTAAAGAAAGAAAAGCTTGAGCTAGCTGCAAGGTCCGCCGAGTTGAAGCAGCAGCGTGAAGAGCTGGTTGCTGCTGCCAAGGAGCTTTTGTCTAAGGTTGAAGAGCTTGACAAGCTGAATAACGATCTGCAGAAGCAGGCTGAGAATCAGAATGCTCGTGAATCTGAATTGGATGAGCGTGAAGCCGCTCTAAAGCAGCAGCGTGAAGAGCTGGTTGCTGAGTTGAGGGCGCTTCTGCCAGAGATTGAAAAACTGGAGAAGCTGCACGAGGATCTGGAGCAGAAGGCTCAGGATCAGGATGCGCGTGACTCCGAGCTGGATGCTAAGGCTGCCGAGCTGAAGAAGCAGCAAGCTGAGTTTGTTGAACGCCTGAAAGAACTGCAGCCGGAGATTGAAAAGCTGGAGAAGCTGCACGAGGATCTGGAGCAGAAGGCTAAAGATCAGGATGCGCGTGACTCCGAGCTGGATGCTAAGGCTGCCGAGCTGAAGAAGCAGCAAGCTGAGTTTGCTGAGGAATTGAAGAAACTTCAGCTCGAGTTCGAAAAGCTGGACAAGCTCAACAATGACTTGGAGCAGAAGGCTAAAGATCAGGATGCGCGCCAAACTGAGCTTGATAAGAAAGAAGCAGATCTCAACGACAAAGCATCTACGTTGGATGAGCGCGAAGCTTCTGTAAAACAACAGCGTGAACAATTGGATGCTGCTGCGAAGGGACTTCTCCCTCGGATTGAAGAGCTGGACAAGCTCAACAATGACTTGCAGAAGCAGGCCGAAGAACAAGCTGCACGCCAAGCTGAGCTTGACCAAAAAGAGTCTGGACTCGCAGGCCGTAATGCAGAGTTAGAGGCTAAGGCTGCCGAACTGAAGAAGCAGCAAGCTGAGTTTGTTGAGAAAATGAAGCAACTTCAGCCGGAGATTGAAAAGCTGAACAAGCTGAACAATGAGCTTGAGCAGAAGGCTCAGGATCAGAATGCTAAAGAGTCTGAGCTGAAAGCGTTGACTGAAAAGCTGCAAAAACAAGAAGAGGCATTGACTGCGAAATCGAAGGAACTACAGCCGCAATTTGACAAGTTGCAGAAGCTGAACAACGAGCTGGAGCAGAAGGCTCAGGACCAGAGTGCTAAGGAGTCTGAACTTAATGCTCAGGAAGCTAAGCTGAAACAACAGCGTGACGAGCTGACTGCCAAGGCCGGAAAATTAGCATCGGATCTGCAGCGACTTGAGCAGCTGAAGAAAGAACTGGATAAGGCAGGCCAAGACAAGGGCGGTAAAAAGGAGCAACCTAAGCCAGGTCTGCTTGATGGATCGTCTAACTGGTGGAATCCAAGCGGTGCATCGGATTCTGCTAAAGGAATTTTCGGTGTTGCTGCCGGCGTAGGTGCATTGGGACTGCTCTTCGGTGGACTATTGCAAATCGTCAACTATTTCACCGGAGCTGGCAACGTCCAAGCTCAGGTTCGCGATGCTCTAGCTAAGATTGGCATTCGTTTCTAAAGAAGACGGATCGTTAGTTTCAGTTTGATCCTTGATCGCTGAAAGCCGCTGCTTCCACTGAAGCAGCGGCTTTTTCGTGCCCATTGTCCCCAGGATCACTACGTGCGGAGACATGAATTACACCTGGTCAGGTGTCATTTTTCTGTCAGCCTCCTTTTATCTTTTCGCTAACAAACTCATGGTTATTTTTGTTCAGCTACACATAAAACGGAGTTAAGTTGACACGTACAAAACATCGGCAACCGCTGATGCACCCTGAGTACTTATTTGAAAGGGGACAGATCGTGTCCAACCTTAAGCTTGTCGCCGGAACCGTGAAGCGTCGCGGAATTGCTATTGCGGCGGCAGTGGCCGTTGCAGGAGGTAGCCTCGCTACTGCTAACTATGCAATGGCGGTAGAGGTAAATGAACCATCCTTTGATGAGCTCCACAATGAATTTTCCGGCACAGAAGCAGGAAACGTTGCCGTTGATACCGTGAATGAGGCTGCGACTGCACTGAAAAATGGTGCGACCGATGATGAAGTTCGTCAGATTTTGCAGAATGGTCTAAAAAGTGCTGCCGGAGTTCCAGGTTCAGATTTCTCCAAGCAAGATCTAGACGAATATCCGTCGGATGAGCTGCAATCTCAGCTCCAAGAAACGGTAGCCTCTGCAAAACAGACTCTGACGGCAAAGAATGGTGCGCCGGCTGACCACCCATCTGCACCAGAGAGTCCTGCACAGAACCCGGCGGACTGGGCAACCCCTGCGCCAGCAGGAAAATACTCCCCGCAGCGTCTCGAAGCTGAGTTTGGAGGAACTTGGAAAGGCCAAATAGCAGCTGTTGCAGCAGAAAATGTCGCGAAAGCAATCCGCGAAGGTAAAAGCGATGCTGAGATAAAAGAAATCCTCAGGAACGGATTCAAGGCGGCTGGGTTTACGGACGAAGAGATTTCTACGATCAAAGACGAAGAACTCAATAAGTTTGTAGGAGAAGCGAAAGCTAAAACCCAAAAATCTTTGGTGGAGCTGAACCATACACGGCAGGATGCGTTGCATGAGCTGAGCCACCTGCCAAATCTGAACCCACTGCAACGCGATGTCTTTTACAAGCAGATTGAGTCTGCAGACAACGCAGACACGGTGAATACAGTTTTGGCTGCTGCCAAGGCCGAAAACGCTAACCCTGTTGCTCCATTCGCAACAGCTCCAGGCGCACAGGCTCCAGTAGAAACTCCAGACACCGACGTCGAAAAGGCTCTGGACTACACCAAGGCAGAGGCCTTGGAGAAGTTGCGTGGATTGTCTCACCTGACCGAGCAGCAGAAGGCTTTCTACGAGAAGATGGTCAACGACGCTGAGCACGTTTACGAAGTGGAAGATGCCTACGAGGCTGGCGTTGCCAAGAACCAGGTAAACGAAGAAGCGAAGAAAGCATCTGGATTCTTGGCTAAGGCGATTGCCCGCACCAAGCACCTGGCCCTGCAACAGTTGGAAGGCTTCACCAAGCTAACTCACGAGCAGAAGAAGGAAGCCCGCAACAAGATCCTCGCTGCCAAGCAGGTATTCGAAGTCGAAGCCGCTTTCCACGGTGCAGAAAAGCTGAACAAGGCTGCGAAGTAAGCTCTGCTCCGTAGTAGCGTTCAACTGTAGCTGCGTGTAACGCTAACTCGTTCCCTCCTAGACTGCCGCCATCCCACACGGGGTGGCGGTTTTCGTCATGTGTACGCGGTGCCAAGAATATCGGGTGGAGAACGCGCAACGGCAGCGTGGCGTCGGCAAGGAAACCGTGAATAACGGCACACGAACGCCTCTAGGCAACAGAGAATGATGAGGGTAGGCTTATCGTTATGCCAACTATTCAGTTTGACGTTCTCATCCCCGTAGAACCCGCACAACGCCTGCGCGAAAACTACGAGCTTGCCTGCGATAAACTCGTGAAATCCGAGATGCTGAAATCGGCGAAGCTGTCCTTCGACGACAAGCCTAAAGTAGCCGAAGACGTCGTAGAGCAACTGCACCGTATCTACGAGGACGAACACAACGACGCGGAACTCGAAGACGGTGTCATGCACCGCTACCGCTTCGAAGTCGACGGGGTAAAAGGCTCGGTCAACCAGCTGACCATGGCACTGTCGCGGTTTTTAACACCGGAAGCGCCACTGCCGAATGACCGCGTGCTGCTGGAAAACGAGAAAGCCTATGAGCAACCCGCAACCTACCCATGGACGGTAAACATCTTTCGCTAGATATTGCGAGCAATAGGCCTAGCGACTATAAGTGGGTTTGCTGAAATTTTCGGGCGATTTCCGCCCCTGCCGCGCGTAGTTGATCTGCCACATCTTTACCCGGCGCCAGCTGCACACTTAGCGCGTCGTTTACAGGCTCCGTAGTGAATTCGGCAGCAGCAATCGCTAATACAGGGGGAGTGCTTTCGGCTTGCTGCACCAATTCCGTGATCTGGCTGATTACCTTTCCGCGGCTGGATTGCTCGTCAAAACGGCCCTCACCGGTAATCACTAGATCGGCTTGCGCGATAGCCGCAGGAAGCCCTAATTCCTGGGCTACAACGGCGGCACCAGGCAATAGGTGTACGTGATCATCGGTGCCATAGATTAAACGCGACAACCAGATTAGTCCCACTGGAGTGGCACCGGCTGCGCCCATGAATTCTGCGTTTGGATCTACTCCAGCTACCTCACACAAATTGCGCAAGGCAGCATCTAAATGGGCGACTTGCTCATCATCGGCCCCTTTTTGTCGCGAGAAAACCTCTGCGCTGCCCTGCGGGCCACAGGCGGGGGTAGTGGTATCGGTCAACAACACGAACTCCATACCCGCAGCGGCGACATTTAAGTTCGCAGTGTCAATGTGTTCTAGGCGATCCAACGGCCCGCCACCTTTGGGCAATGGATAGCCGCGCTTATCGTGTGGGGCGGCACCCAACGCCACCAAGATCCCCATACCGCCATCAGTGGTGGCCGAGCCACCCAACCCCAGCACGACTCGTTGCGCTCCGCGTGTCTGTGCATCCGCGATCAGCACGCCGGTGCCGTAAGTGTCAGCACTCAACGCGTCGAGTTTGTCGGCCACCGCAGGTAACCCAGAAGCAGCTGCGATATCGATATAAGCAGTCTTCTTGGCACGGTCGTAGCGATAGCTCGCCTCGGTTAGGCGCCCGGCGGCGTCAGTCGTTGGCAGAGTGATGGTCTCACCGGAAAACCGCTCCGCTGTGCCTTCGCCTCCATCGGCCATACCGGCGGTGGTGATAGTGGCATTCGGAAAAACCTCGGCGACTCCGTCGGCAAGCCAAGCTGCAGCTTGTTCGGAAGTAGCGAAACCTTTGAAAGAATCCGGGGCGATAACGATATGCATAGCCGTCAGGGTAGTCGAGTCGGCGGATCGGTTGTTGATTAGTTCTTGGATACCTGTCGAATGGCCGTTGAAAAACGACAGGCTAACGCGGTGACGGAGTGTTGAATAATGATCCAGTGCACACTTATGGGGGTAGGTTCCAATAGGATGACCGGTATGTTCCTGAAGTTGGAGTGTTTTTGTTTGCGAAATCCACGCGATGCGAGAAAACTTACAAATTATTGGTGCAAGCCACTTTGGTGCAATCCACTAGAAAGGCCATAGACGTGAACGTCGAAAAGCAAGTCAACAGCTACTACGACCGCCTGCTCGAGCGCAATGCCGGAGAGCCTGAATTCCACCAGGCTTTGGCAGAAGTAATGGACTCCCTCAAGATTGTTCTGGAAAAAGATCCGGAATACGCCAACTACGGTCTCATCGAACGTCTTTGCGAGCCGGAACGTCAGCTCATGTTCCGTGTGCCGTGGACCGACGACAATGGTGAGGTGCAGGTCAATCGTGGCTTCCGTGTGCAGTTCAACTCTGCTCTGGGCCCATACAAGGGTGGTCTGCGTTTCCATCCTTCGGTAAACCTCTCGATCATTAAGTTTCTGGGGTTTGAACAGATCTTCAAAAACTCTCTGACCGGCCTGCCTATCGGTGGTGGCAAGGGTGGTTCTGACTTCGACCCAAAGGGCCGTTCCGACGTTGAAATTATGCGTTTTTGCCAGTCATTCATGACTGAGCTGCACCGCCACATTGGCGAATACCGTGATGTTCCAGCTGGTGATATCGGGGTTGGCGGGCGCGAGATCGGCTACCTGTTCGGCCAATACCGTCGTCTGGCTAATCAGCACGAATCCGGCACCCTGACCGGCAAGGGGCTGACCTGGGGCGGCTCGCTGGTGCGTACTGAAGCCACCGGTTATGGCGTCGCCTACATCACCAAAGAAGCTATGAATCACTTCGGTGACAGCTTCGAAGGTTCCAAGGTTATTATCTCCGGCTCCGGAAACGTCGCCATCTATGCCGCCCAAAAAGCCCAGGAGCTTGGCGGCACTGTCATCGCTATGTCCGATTCTTCCGGCTACATCTCCACCCCAGAAGGTGTGGATGTAGAGAAACTCCGCGACGTTAAGGAAAACCGTCGCGAGCGCATTAACGTTTACGCTGAAGAAGTAGACGGTGTTACCTTCCATGAAGGTGGCAATATTTGGGAAGAATCCGGCGATATTGCACTGCCATGTGCCACCCAGAACGAGCTGGATGAGGATGATGCGAAGCGCCTGGTGGAAAATGGCGTGAGGTATGTTGCCGAAGGCGCCAACATGCCATGCACCCCGGAGGCTGCCCATTACTTCCAGTCCAAGGATGTTGCTTTCATCCCAGGCAAAGCCGCCAATGCCGGTGGCGTCGCCACCTCCGCACTGGAAATGCAGCAAAACGCCACCCGTGATTCCTGGTCTTTCGACTACACCGATGAACGGCTGCAGCAGATCATGGCGAACATCTTCCAGTCGATTTCGAAGACGGCAAAGACCTACGGCCGCGAAGGTGACTATGTCGCCGGTGCTAACATTGCCGGTTTCAAGAAGGTTGCCGACGCCATGCTGGCACAGGGTGTCATCTAAAACTGCTTAGTAATCTGCCAAGTTGCGGGTCTGTCATGTCTGCACCGACGTGGCAGACCCGTTTTTGTATCCAGCTAGTTTAGGATGGCGGTTATGTATCGTGTCTTTGAAGCGCTTGATGAACTAGTCCAACATGTCGAGCAAGGCTACGGCGTGCCAATGACCTCCAACTGCATGGTCCCGCGTAATGACATGCTGGCCTTGTTGGATGATCTTCGTAACGCCCTGCCTACGGAGATTGATGATGCGCAAGACGTGTTAGATAACCGCAATGAGATTCTTACTGGTGCAGAAGAGCGCGCTCGCCAGATTGTGGATGACGCCCAGGCAGATGCTGAAGACATTCTTGCCGACGCCCAGACTCGTGCTACCGACATGGTTGACCGTGCAGAGGCAGATGCTGAAGCCGTGACTACACGTGCTCGGGAAGAAGCCGAAACCACCGTAACTCGTGCTCGCGATGAAGCAGAGCGTCTGGTCGCAGACGGTAACGCCTCCTATCAGCGCAGCGTTGACGAAGGCATGGCGGAGCAACAGCGTTTAGTCTCCGAGGCGGAAGTTGTGCGCCGTTCAGAGGAAGAAGCCCAGCGCATCGTGTCTACAGCACATGCCGACTCGCAGCAGCTACGCACCGAGTGCGATGACTATATCGATGCCCGTCTCGGTGAATTCGAAGAAAACCTCAATGGCGTCTTGCGCACGGTGAC
>NZ_LZMN01000066.1:0-7497 GCF_001665955.1 Corynebacterium sp. EPI-003-04-2554_SCH2473622
CTTGCGCTCTTCTCAGGTACCGGTTGTTGGGGTATCGGCACTTGATGTCGATGTCGACGGCGTCGGCATGGTCAACACCGGGGTCACGTTGCAAGGGTTAAAAGCCGAACCGAATCAGGTGTGGTCTGGTGATTTCTTGGGCGCGAAGGCGCAATCCATGCGTCGCACGATGCGGCTTGATGGCGTGGCGATGGGTGCTTGGCTGGATATGAAAGATCTGACAATCTCGCACCCGAAAAATATTTCTCCCGGTGGTGGCCCTGCAACCGAGGCCGTGTTTCAGGGCCGCCCGCCGGGTTTCCACGAACCAGTATCTGTGCTGGCAACGCTGCGGCTGGTGGGCGACGAATTTCAGCTGCGCCCGAAAGAAGTCATTAGCTCCTCAGTGCACCCAGACGATGCCGACGACGACGCGCTGGCAGCTTTTGATTTGACCGTAAACACCACGGCCTTGCCGTTGGATAAAGCCGCCGACGCGGTGTACTTGGAAGGCGGTTCCATCGTCTTTGAGGCGGTGCGCAATAACGTCATCGTGCAGCCGGAATATCTCGCCCCCGTCGGCAGAGCGAACGAGCTTTAAATCCGGAACAGGTCACGCACCACGGCTAAAATGCCGCGCTGCTGTACTGGAATGATTTCTTCCGGCGAGAACACCTCGATGGCATCCGGGATGCTGTTGAGTTCCACGGTTTTTAGTTTGCCCTGCGCCTCGCCATCGGCTTGGAAGCGCAGCGCCTCGTCACATTCCAAGGTAATGCGGGTGGCATCATCAAAGCGCAGCGTGCGGGCATCGGTGAATTTGTTCAAGCGGCCTTTTTCATCTGCCCCGAACAGGTGCAGCAGGCCGACGAAGCCGCCAACCCCTGTCAGATCCGTCAAGCCGAAGGTTCCCAGGCCCTTGTCGAAGGAGTTGCGCGGGTTGGTCACCACGGGCAGCGGCCCCAGGAAAGTCCATGGGTTCGTATTGGAGGCGAAAACCAGCGGGGCTTGGTCAATGTGCTGGGTTTGGCCGTCGGCAGATTCTGCATGCGCACTAATCTTCGGTGGTGCATGCAAGATTCGACGCCATGCCTGGTACGAGATACGCAGGTAGCGCAGCGGGGTGGCGGAAAAACCTTGCTCGCGGAGTTTATCGATACTGTGCAAAACGTCAGCGTCAATGCCAATGCCGGCGTTGACGGCAAACCAGCGGTCATTCCACGTACCCAGACGGATACGGCGCCGTAAGTTCTTCTTAATGTGCCCTACCAGCAGCTCTGTGGTGTGCACGGGATCCAGTGGGTAGCCCAGCGCACGCACAAACACGTTGGCCGAGCCCGTAGGAATCACAGCCAGGGCCGGAACCTCAGAGGCTTTACGACGCCCATCGCCGACCTTGCCCAACAGACCGTTGACCACCTCGTTGACGGTGCCGTCGCCACCAATTGCGATGACCACGTCGTAATCATCACGACTAAGCCCACGCGTCATGTCTTCAGCGTGACCGGCATAGTGGGTGAATTTAGTGATCAGATGCGAGTCATCAATACTGCGCACCAATGGAATGATGCGGCGGAAAAGCTCATTGGTTTGACTCGTGGAATTAGGGTTAGCGATTAACAGTAGGCGCACGACTCAATAGCGTAGCCGATCACACGGACGATCACACGGCAGCGTAGCCGATCGCCCGGACGATCACACGGTAGAATTGATGGTTATGACTTCCGAGGAGCAGAACAACCCAAAAAACCAGAAAGACCAGAAGCAAAAAGTCAACCCACAGATGCGTTTGGACGGCAACCAGGCTGTCAATTTAGCGGAACAACAGGCGAAGAAAACTGCCGACAAGAACATTCCGCAGACCGGCCTGGGCGCACTGCCAGTCCCGGATGACACGGCAAACCTGCGTTATGGCCCGAACCTGAACGACGGTCTGCTCGGAGTGCTGCCGCTGATCGGCGTGTGGCGAGGCGAAGGCCAGGCGGTTACCTCCGAAGGTCAGCACACCTTCGGCCAAGAGATCACCTTTTCACATAACGGCGAAAACCACGTGAAATACGACTCCCGCACCTGGTTCATCGACGAAAACGGCAAGCCTGCGGGTGCTTCCCGACGCGAAACCGGTTACCTACGCATCGACGGTAAAGATGCCATGGAGCTGACCTACACTTCTTCCGACGGCATCGTGGAGATCATGTACGGCCAGCCGCACAACGAGCGTTCCTGGGAGCTGGAATCGGCTTCCACCATGGTCACCGAGACCGGACCAAAGACCCTGGGCCCCGGCAAGCGTTTGTACGGCCTGATGCCCAACAACGATCTGGGCTGGGTGGACGAGCGCGTCACCGACGGCGAGCTAGCACCGTATATGTCTGCACAGCTGCAGCGCGTAGCTGGCTAATGGCTGCCGGTTAATGGCTGCGCCGCGCGTAACTGGTTAATAGCTACCGCGCGGTGCTTGCTAAAAACTGCACTGCATGGCCGAGGCAACAGCTTATAAGCTGAGTGCTTGTTCAATGAGGCCACGAATTTCCGCATGATTTGCCGGCGCTGGCAACTCCACTGCCGGTGAGTTCGAGTCTCCCAGGCTGGTCACCCGCACTGCGATGCGCACTGACGAGATCAGCCACACCGATTCCGCCTGGTACAGCTCCCCAGCTGTTACCGGGCGGTTTTCGCATATCCACCCCTGCTGCCGCGCATAGTCGAATAGAGCATCGACTGTGGTTCCCGCCAGCACATCCCCGGCAGGGGTCACCAGCCGACGCTGGCTGCCTTCCCGCAGCACCAGCACGACAGTGGAGGTCGCGCCTTCCAACACCCGAGCATCGCTTGCCGACGCGGGGCTGGTCGTCGCGTCGCTTATCGGCTCTACAAAGATCACATCATCGAAACCGTGGGCCTGCCGCAGCGCCGCCATCGTGGCCGCATAATTCACGGTCTTCGCACCCACCGTCGTGGTCCAGCCACGCGGGACCAATTGCGCCCGCACCCCGTCGTGCCGCTGTTGTAGAACCCCTTGTGCCACTGGCACGATCACCAGCCACGCCGTCGGCTGGGGCGCACCCGCTCCGGCGTCTCCGGCACCCCCGGTGCCCCCGGTGTACTGCCGTCCGCGCGAATAGGTCCAGGTGCACTTTCCTTCCCGGCCACCGGACTGCTCTTGCCAGTCCGCTACTGCTGCCGCGGCCACCTGCTGCCACACAGCGCGGTCTGGGGCCGGAAGGTCCATCCGTTGCGCCGAACGTTGTAAGCGGTCCAGATGCCGTTGCAGGTTCGCTGCCCGCCCGTTTCGGACCAACAGCGACTCAAACACGGCCTCGCCGCGAGTCACCGCGGCATCGTCCCAAAAGACCACCGGTTGCGCCGGATCATGGCGTCGGAAAGTACCGGCGAGTACATCCACGGTGTAGATAACGGGGGTTAGCGGTGCTGACGAGGGCTGCTCACACATGCCATGGATTATGCCAAGGTTTTAGCGCTACCATGGTGCTGTGACTACGCATTACCGTTCTGTACTGCTCAACCGTCCGAACGCTATGGCTTATCAGGAGGAGCCACCACACCCGGATGTCACGGGTGTGGCCTGGCATTACGGTGAGCCACTGAGCGAACAGCGCGCCATTACCTCCACTGGCGCGATTGTGGATCGCTCACATCGCCGCGTTATACGGGTGACCGGGCCGGAAGCCGCCGCGTTCTTGCATAATTTGCTTTCGCAAAAGCTTGACGACGTGCAAGCGGGCTGGTCTGGTTCTGCCCTAGATTTGGACACGCAGGGCCGCATTCTGCACACCATGGACATCGCGGTAACCACAGACGCTGGTGCCGGCGCGGGCACTGGTGCCGACGTGAGCGCTGGTGCTGGTGACGGCGCGGGTTCTGACACAGGCGCTGGTGCTAGTGATCACACAGGCGATAGCGTCGACGCAGGCGCCGCAGCTGCCCCCGAAGGGCTGGCCTTCTACCTGGACTGCGAAGCCGGGCAATTCGATTCCCTGCGGGATTTCTTGCAGAAGATGATCTTTTGGTCCCAGGTAACCATCGAAGAAGCCGATTTAGCGATCATCACCGTGCTTGGTGGACCAACGGATACGCAACTGCCTTCGCAGGCCGTCTATTCGCGCACGGTTTCGACGGCAACTCCCGCCGGTACTGGCAGCGCACAACCAACCACTGGTTTGTGGGAAGCCAGCCGCACTGACATCGCAGTTCCACGAGAGCAGCTAGAAGCAGCCGTCGAAGAGCTAGAAAGCACCGGTCTGCAGCTGGTCGGACTGATGGCGTATACCGCCGAACGGGTCAAGGCACTGGAGGCGGAGTCTGTGGATTTGGATGAAAAATCCATCCCGCATGAAATTCCACACTGGATCGGGCGTGGCGAAAGGGTCGGCGCTGTGCACCTAGAAAAAGGGTGCTACCGCGGGCAGGAAACCGTCGCGCGCGTGGAAAATTTGGGTCGTAGTCCGCGGGTGCTCGTATTACTGCACTTGGATGGTTCGGCGCCCACCATGCCTTCTCCTGGCGCGGACATTCAGGCGAAGGGGCGTCGCGTCGGCAAGCTAGGCACCGTGATTGATGATTGCGACTATGGCCCGATCGCGCTGGGCGTAATCAAACGTTCGGCATTGGATGCGGGACAAGTCAACATTGGTGATGTTGCCGCCAGCATCGATGCCGATTCCATCCCGGTCGAGGAAGGAGAAAAGGCTGGTCGGGCGGCTATTAACAAGTTGCGCGGACACTAGTTAGGCCCCAGTGCAGAATTTTTTGCAGTTTTGCTCTATCCTGTAACACAGGACGAATAAAAAAGCAGATGGGGCATCCGAATTCCCTGGATTGCCCTTAACCCAAAGGGGGTCATGGCTATGGGTCGAGGACGCCAAAAGGCAAAGCAGACTAAAGTTGCCCGGGAGCTGAAGTACAACTCCCCAGCAATGGATCTGGACTCGCTCCAGAAAGAGCTCGCCTCTCAACCGCCGGGACGCGGCTGGTCTCAGGACTCCGATGATGACTATGACTATGATTCGGACTACCGAGGAGACTAGCCCCTAGGCTTACAGCGAAACTAAAGTTTGTCCCTTTAGTTTTTCTCCACCCCACTACCCCTTCCAGGTCGCACAAGGTTTCTCCGTGCGGTCTCCTGGAAGGGGTTGTTGTGTGGCTGCCACGCGGGCAGCCGAAACACCCCAAACAGCCTAAAACTGTGGGTGTGCACCGTGCATGACGACGCGTGGTTCTTCCTGTTCTGCAGCACGAACCGTGCCCAGCTCCCAAGCGTCGATGTGGCGTGCCGTGAGCACAGCTAGTGCCCGGTCGCGGTCCTCCGGAGAGACAACAGCAATCATGCCCACGCCCATGTTGAAGGTTTCTTCCATGGCTTCCAGGCTGACGTTGCCAGTCTCAGAGATCTTCTTGAAGATCGCCCCAGGGGTCCAGGTGGTGCGGTATACATCGGCAGCCAGGCCTTCTGGGATGACGCGCTCCAGGTTCTTCGCCAAGCCACCGCCAGTGACGTGGCAGAACACCGATACCGAGCATTCCGACATCAGTTCCAGGCAGTCTTTCGCATAAATGCGGGTAGGTTCCAAAAGCTCTTCGCCCAAAGTGCGGCCGAATTCTTCCACGTGGCCATCAAGTGGCAGGTTGGCCTGCTCCAGTAAGACGTGGCGCGCCAACGAATAACCATTGGAATGCAAACCAGACGATGCCATCGCGATAATGACGTCGTCTTCGTTGACCTTTTCTGGCCCCAGCACGTCATCAGCTTCTACCACACCGACGGCGGTGGCGGATACGTCGTAATCGTTTTCACCCATGACACCTGGGTGTTCTGCGGTCTCGCCACCCAGCAGTGCGCAACCTGCGGTCACACACCCCTCGGCAATGCCGCCGACAATATCAGCAACCTTTTCCGGGTACACCTTGCCAATGGCCAGGTAGTCCTGCAAAAACAGTGGTTCTGCGCCACAACAGATGAGGTCATCCACGCACATGGCCACCAAGTCAATGCCGATGGTGTCGTGCTTATCCATCGCTTGGGCCACGGCTAGCTTCGTGCCCACACCATCGGAACCGGATGCCAGCAGCGGCTCGCGGTACTTACCCAGAGCAAACAGGCCGGCAAAACCGCCGAGATCTCCGCGGACCTCTGGGCGGGTGGCGCGCTTGGCGTGCGGCTTAATCAGCTCAACAGCCTGCTCGCCTGCTTCTACGCTGACGCCAGCATCGGCATAAGTTGGGGAATCCGGCTGCGATCCAGGCTGGGAAGAATTCGTCATAATCTCAATCTATCCTTTTATCGTGTGTATTCTGCGGCGCAATGCAGCGCGGTATCGAGGCATCCTGACTACTCAGCACTGTTGAGCAGCGTGCGCACAGCATCAGCATTGGAATTACCCTGCGGTAGGCCCAATGGGTAATTGCCGTCGAAGCACGCGGTGCACAACTGCCTGGCTGGCTGCTCGGTGGCAGCGACCATCTCATCAATAGAAACAAAGCCCAGAGTGTCCGCACCGATGGCACTGCGGATGGTTTCAGTCATGCCTTCCAGGGAATCATCGCCACCAATATTGGCAATCAACTCAGCAGGGCTAGCGAAGTCAATGCCATAGAAGCATGGCCACTTCACCGGCGGCGAAGCAATGCGCACATGCACCTCGGCGGCACCGGCTTCCCGCAACATTTTGATCAGCGCACGCTGGGTATTACCACGCACGATGGAATCATCCACCACCACCAAACGTTGGCCTTCGATGACCTCACGCAGCGGGTTCAGCTTCAAGCGGATACCCAGCTGCCGCAGGGTTTGCGTCGGCTGGATGAAGGTGCGCTGCACATAAGCGTTTTTCACCAAACCCTGGCCAAACGGAATGCCGGATTCGCGGGCATAGCCCACGGCAGCCGGGGTGCCCGATTCTGGCACCGGAATTACCAAATCACCTTCGGCAGGATGGGTTTGCGCCAGGCGTTTACCGATCTCTAAACGCGTCGCATTCACATTACGGCCCCGGATGGTGGAATCCGGCCGAGCCAAATACACGTATTCGAACACGCAGCCCTTGTGCTTGGTTTCTGCGAAACGCTGCGTGCGCAGCCCGGCTTCATCAATAGCGATCAACTCACCCGGCTCAATTTCCCGGATGAATTGCGCGCCGACGATATCCAACGCACAGGTTTCCGAAGCCACGACCCAGCCGCGCTCCAGGCGGCCAAGCACCAACGGGCGCACACCGTGCGGATCACGGGCAGCATACAAAGTATTGCCGTCGGTGAAAGTCAAAGAAAACGCGCCATGTACGTCTGGCAACAGGCGCGCGGCGGATTCCAAAATCGAATTATCATCACCGACGCCGTCGGCAAGCAACGCGGACATCACAGCAGTATCCGAGGAGGTATCCCCCGCCGTGATAAGGCCACGCTCTTCGGCCATGCTGCGCAGCTCCAGGTAATTAGTCAGGTTCCCGTTGTGTGCGAGAGCAACATCCTGGCCATGCTTGGACGTACGGAACATGGGCT